>CAZVNC010000016.1:0-14848 GCA_964628305.1 uncultured Ideonella sp. | reverse complement strand
CAACAACGGCTTTGGTAGCAATTCGTAGTTGGCGAGCACGTCGCGAAAGCCCCCGATGTCGCGCAGCTTGGACCAGCCGGCGAGCAGCAGCAGCACACCAAGCGCCGCAGCGATCGCGTGACTTGCCACCGGGTCGATGCTGGCCGCCGTCATTGCAGCACCAGATAGACCGGCGTGTCGCCGACCGGCAGCGACGCCGCGAGCGGCTTCTTCGGCAGGTTAGCGCCGCTCAGATCGAAGGACACGATGCGGTTGTCGGCCGCCGACAGGATGAAGAGTTTAGGCAGCGCCGGCGCGAAGGTCATCGACAGCGCCGCCGTGCCGGGAAGCTTGCCGATGCGCTTGTGCGTGGCGAGATCGAAGACCCACAACTCGGACGCCGGATTCTTGTGGCTGCCTTCGCCGCCGCCCTCGTGCATGCCGACGACGAGGCGCTTGCCGGCCGGATCGACGGCGAAGAGTTGGAAGCCGCCCGGTCGCCAGCCCTTCTTCGCCGCCGCCGCATCGGCGAGCGCCCAGGGCTCGCCGTCGGCCTGGAAGCCGCTGTCGGTCAGGCGCACCGTGTAGACCTTGCCGTTGTACGAGACGAAGATCATCCGGTCGCCGATCGTCTCGTAGTGCATGAAGACGGGATCGACATCCGGATTGAAGAATGCCGGCCCGGCGGTCGTCGAGGCAAGTTCGCCCTTGTCGTTTAGGTCGAAGTTGGTCGTCGTGCCATCGCCGCAGACGCTCGTGATGCGGCGCGGCTTGTTCGGCCACGGCAGCACACCCCAGCAGCCCGGGTTCGCGAACTCGGCCGCCACGCGCCGTTCCTTCAGGTCGACGACCGTGATCGAGGTCGCCGGCGTCGAGTTCTGGATGTAGAGGAAGCGGTCGTCCGGGCTCATCGCGGTGAGCGCCTTGATCTGCAGCCCCTGCACCCGCTTGGGCGGAATCACGATCTCGTGGTCGAAGCCGAGATCTTCGCTGCGGTAGACCTCGACGACATCGGTTCGCGTGCCGCGCTGCAGCCGGCTGTAGTAGGCGGTCGCGACGTAGATGAAGCGCTTGTCGTGCGACAGCGTGATCAAGCCGGCAAAGCCCGAGCCGATCAGCCCCAGGTAGCGCATCTTGCCGCCGTCGAGCACGTGCATCCGGCCATCGACGATGTGGTTCATCGCCGGGTCGCTGACATAGACTCGCTGCCCGTCGATGGCGGGCAGCTTGGCCGTCGTCACCTCCTCGGGCAGGTTGGTCGGAATCTCGGCCCGCGCGAGCGGCGCGAGCGCCGACAGGAGCAGCCCGGATGCCACGGCCGCCAGGGCATGCCGAAACGCTTGTGAGTTCATGCAACTCTCCTTGGCGCACCAGGCCCTGGGCCGGCGCAAATCATGCAATGTCCAGACGATCGAATGGACGCACCGTACAACAAGATCACTCACTCTCCAAGCTGCGGACCATGAGCTTGTCGAGGATGGTGTCGAACTGGTGATGCTCGTCGTCGTTCAGCGCTTCGAGAAACCAGGCCTCGCGCGAAGCCACCGCCGGCAGGATCTCGGCGCACATGCGAGCCCCGATCTCGGAGATCGACAGCAGCAGCTTGCGCCTGTCGTTGGCGTCGATCCGGGTCTCGATCATCCGCAGATCGGCGAGCCGCCGCTGCGCGCGCGACACGCGCGCCTTGTCCATGCTGGTGCGCGCGACGAGTTCGTAGAACGGCATGCCGCCGTACGCGTAGAGCGCCATCAGGATGCGCCACTCGGGCATCTGGATGTTGAAGCGCGACTCGAACAGATGGCCGATCGACTGCGAGATCCGGTTCGCGACGACGGCAAGCTTGAACGGAATGAAGTCCTCGAGCTTGCCGACCGGCCCCAGCCTCGAGCGCCGCGCCGGCCCCCGCCGCGGTGCGGGCTTCGCCGCTGCGGATCGCGCAATCCCGGTTCGCGTGATCGGCGCCCGATCGAGCGCCGGCCGGGTCTTGGGCGACGCAACCGGCGCCAACGGCGGCGTCTGCGAAGCTGCCTCCTGTGTCACGCGGCGGGAGGGCGCGCGTCGCGGTCTTGCGGTCGTCGTCATCGCGCTCGACAGCGATCCATCTGCCGCCCGCATCGGGCCGACCGTTGCCGCCGGCGCGCCCCGGGCGACGCTGCGGCATCGCCCGCAAACCCCAGGGTTTGCCCGGACTTGCGGGCGCAAGGCACACAGAAAAAGTCGTTGACAATGAAACGAAACATGCGATCATCGTCTTCGTGTACGCCGCGTTTGTCAAGTCATTTCACAGTTTTTCGCCGGTCACGGGAGGCCGTCCATGAACTATCCGCGCGTTGCCATGCGGATCGGTGCGCTATGGGTGGAACACACCGCGCACGGCAGCCGGCCGGTGCTCGATCCGGCGAGCGGTGAAGAGATCGGACGCACGCCGATCGCGGGCACGGAACAAATCGCGGCCGCCCTGGCCGCCGCGGCCAGCGCCTTCGATGGCTGGCGGCGCATGCTGCCGATCGAGCGCTTTCGGATCATCGCGCGTGCGACCGCGCTGCTGCGCGAGCGCGCCCCCGCGATTGCCGCGACGCTGACGATGGAGCAAGGCAAGCCGATCGCCGAAGCGCTGCGCGAGGTGACGATCGCGGCCGACATCATCGACTTCCTCGCCGAGGAGGCCAAGCGTCTCGCCGCGCGCGGCGTACCGCCGCGCTCGCCGGGCGTCGCGAGCCAGACGGTGCAGCGCATTCCGATCGGGCCGGTCGCGGCGTTCACGCCCTGGAACTTCCCCGCCAACCTGCCGGCACGCAAGCTCGGCGCCGCGCTGGCCGCGGGCTGCAGCGTGATCATCAAGCCCGACGAGCAGACCGCCGCGACCTGCATGGCGATCGTGCAGTGCTACATCGATGCCGGCCTGCCGGCCGGCGTGCTCAACATGCTCACCGGCCGCCCGGCCGAGATCTCGCAGGCGCTGATCGAGAGCCCGGTCATCGCGAAAGTGTCGTTCACGGGGTCGATCGCGGTCGGGCGCCAGCTCGGCGAACTCAGCGCACGCCACGGCAAGCGCTACACCGCCGAGCTCGGCGGGCACGCGCCCGTCATCGTCTGCGCCGACGCCGATCCGCGTGCCGTCGCGCAGCTGAGCGTCGTCGCCAAGTACCGCAACGCCGGCCAGGTCTGCGCGTCGCCGATCCGCTTTCTCGTCCACCGCTCGCGCTACGAGGCGTTTCGCGACGCGTTCGTCGCCGCCGCGCAGGGCCTGCGCGTCGGGCCGGGGTCGGACCCGGCGACCCAGCTCGGGCCGGTGATCGGCGAACACCGGGTGCGCGAGATGCAGGCGTTCGTCGACGACGCGATCGCGCACGGTGCGCGCCTGCTGTGCGGCGGGCATCGCATCAATCGCAGCGGCTTCTTCTACGCGGCGACCGTTCTCGAGCAGCCCGCCGCCGATGCCCGCGTGCAGCGCGAGGAACCGTTCGGCCCGATCGCGGTACTCGACGTGTTCGACGAGCTCGACGACGCGCTGGCGCGCGCCAATGCGCTGCCCTACGGCCTCGCGGCCTACGGCTTCACGCACGATCTGAGCAGTGCGCATCGCCTGGCCAACGAGCTGGAGGCCGGCATGGTCGGCATCAACCACTTCGGCGTCTCGCAGCCGGAGACGCCATTCGGCGGCATCAAGGCGAGCGGCATCGGCCACGAGAGCGGCCTCGAGGGGCTGCTTGGCTACACCGACGTCAGGCTGGTGAGCGTCGCCGCCTGACTGCCAAGCTCCGAACACGGAATCAACCCGATGACAACCCGCATGCAACCGCAGGCCCTGCTGCTCGACTTCGGCAACGTGATCAGCACCTCGCTGTTCGAGTGCCATCGCGAGACCGAGGAACTGCTTGGCCTGCGCCGAGGCTCGCTGACCTGGCTCGGGCCGATCGATCCGTCGACCGACGCGTTGTGGCGATCGATGCTGCGCGGCGAGATCTCCGAACGCGACTACTGGGCGACGCGTGCGAGCGAGCTCGGCGCCGCGGTCGGCGAGCCGGGCTGGGACACGCAGACCATGCTTTCGCGCGTGCGCCACACCGATCCGAATCACACCGTGCGGCCGCGCATTGCGCAATTGATCGCCGCGTCGCGCGCAGCCGGTCTGCGCCTGGGCATCCTGTCCAACGAGCTCGAGCTGTTCTACGGCCCGAAGTTCCTGTCGGGGATGTCCGTGCTGCGCGATCTCGACACCGTCATCGACGCCACGCACACCGGGATTCTCAAGCCCGATATCCGCGCCTACGAGGCAGCCTCGAAAGCGCTCGGCCTGGCGCCGCAGAAGATCCTCTTCGTCGACGACCAGTTTCGCAACATCGCCGGCGGCGTGAACGCCGGCTTGCAGGTGCATTACTTCGATCTGCGCGACGTGCACGGCAGCATCGCCGCGATCGCCGCCCGCCTGCGGCTGCCCTGCGAGGAGTGGAAATGAACAACCCGCGAATGAATGCGGCCGAGCTCAAGGCCGCGAATGCGCGCCACCTGTGGCACCCGATGGCGCACCCGCAGGCGATGCGCGACGCGCCGCCCGACATCATCGTGCGAGGCGAGGGCAGCTGGATCTGGGACGTCGACGGCCACAAGCTCGTCGATGGCGTCGGCGGACTGTGGAGCGCGAACCTCGGCTTCGGCCGGCGCGAGATCCGCGACGCGATCGTCGCCCAGCTCGTCGAGCTGGCCTTCTACAACATCTTTCGCGGCACAACCCATCCGCGCGCGATCGAACTCGCCGAGCGGATGGTCGGCTTCATGGCGCAAGACGACGTCGGCGCCGTCTTCTTCAGCAACGGCGGATCGGACGCCGTCGAGGGCGCGCTCAAGCTCGCGCGCCAGTACTGGAAGGTCCGCGGCCAGGGCGACCGCACCAAGTTCATCTCGCTGCGCCAGGGCTATCACGGCGTGCACTTCGGCGGCATGAGCGTGAACGGCAACACCAGCTTCCGCCGCGCCTACGAGCCGCTGCTGCCGGGCTGCTTCCACGTCGACACGCCGTGGCTGTACCGCAATCCGTATAGCGACGATCCGACCAAGCTGGCCGAAATCTGCGCCCAGCAGCTCGAGCGAGAGATCGTCTTCCAGGGCCCCGACACCGTCGCCGCGTTCATCGCCGAACCGGTGCAGGGCGCGGGCGGCGTCATCGTCCCGCCGGCCAACTACTGGCCGCTGCTGCGCGAGATCTGCGATCGCCACGGCGTGCTGCTGATCGCAGACGAGGTCGTGACCGGATTCGGCCGCACCGGCAGCATGTTCGGCACCCGGCTGTGGGGCGTCAAGGCCGACCTCTGGTGCCTGGCCAAGGGCATCTCGTCGGGCTATGTGCCGCTCGGCGCGACGGCGATCTCGAGCAAGGTGGCACAGGTCTTCGATAAATCCGACCCGGCGCTGGGCGCCATCTCGCACGGCTACACCTACAGCGCGCACCCGGTCGCCGCGGCGGCGGCGCTGGCGACGCTCGACATCCTGGAGCGCGAGGACGTGGTCGGCAACGCGGGACGCGAGGGCGAGTACCTGCTCGCGCGTCTGCGCGAGATCGGTGCGCGCTCGAGGCTGGTCGGGGACGTGCGCGGCATCGGCCTGATGGTATGCCTGGAGCTGGTCGCCGACAAGACGACGAAGGCGCCCTTCCCGCGCGGCGCAAAGGAAGTGGCGCAAGTCGCGCGCGACGCCTACCGGCGCGGCGCGATGGTGCGCACTTCGGGCGCCAACATCATCCTCTCGCCGGCGTTGACGATAGCGCGCGCCCAGATCGACCTGCTGTGCGACGCCCTCGACGCCGCATTGACGACAGTCGGTGGCTGAGGCACGGCGCACCGGCACAGACGGCCCGCTCACGTCGACAAGACAACGGAGACAACACGATGAACCTTGCTTCGACAAAGGGGGCGCAAAGTGGATCTGGCGCCGGCGCACTCGGCCGGTCCGGATCGTCGACCCACGGGCAGCTCGAGAAGAACGCGCTCGGCGTCGCCGGCGTCGTCTTTCTCGTCCTCGCCGCGGTCGCGCCGCTGACCGGCATCGTCGTCGTCGCGGCACTCGCGATCGCACTCGGCAACGGGGGTGGCGCGGCGGCGTCCTTCATCATCGTCGCGATCATCCTTTTGTTTTTCGCCGTCGGCTACGCCCAGATGTCCAAGCAGCTGGTCAACGCGGGCGGCTTCTATGCCTTCGTCGTCAAGGGCCTGGGGCGCAGCGGCGGGCTCGTCGCGGGACTCATCGCGACCATCGGCTACAACTTCTTCGTCGTCGGCACGATCGGCACCAGCGGCTTCTTCATGCAGACCATCGTCGCCGATCTGACCGGCTTCGACATGCACTGGTACCTGTGGGGTCTGCTCTCGATCATCGCCTCGTTCTTCTTCGCGCGGCAGGGCATCGGCTTCAGCGCGAAGGTGCTCGGCCTGTCGCTCATCCTCGAGACGCTGATTCTGCTCGTGTTCGACTTTGCCGTCCTGTTCCGGCACGGATTCAGCTTCGACGCATTCGCACCGAACGTCGTCTTCTCCGGATCGATCGGCATCGGCTTGCTGCTCGCCGGCACCGGATTCCTCGGCTTCGAGGCGACCTCCCTCTTCAGCGAAGAGGCGAAAGATCCACTGCGCACGATCCCGCGCGCGACGTACGCGTCGATCTGCGCGATCGGCTTCATTCTCGGCTTCACGACCTGGGCCGTCGTCAGCGCGACCGGCGTCGCGCAGGCGCAGCAGACGGGCCTGGCGCACCTGGAAGCCGGCGACCTGATCTTCAGCCTGTCGGCCGACTATCTCGGCGGCATGCTGACGAACGTCATGATGGTGCTGCTCCTCGTCAGCCTGTTCGCCGCGATGCTCGCGTTCCACAACTCGGCGACCCGCTACCTGTTCTCGCTCGGCCGCGCACGCGTGCTGCCGTTTGCGCTGGCACGCACGCGCAGCAACGGCGTGCCGCAAACCGCGGCCATCGTGCAAGCCGTCTTCGCCGCCGCCGTCGCCGGCGCCTTCGCGCTCGCCGGGCTGGAGCCGATCGCCACCCTCGTGCCGAGCATGCTGGGCTTCGGCACGCTGTGCATCCTGGTGTTGCAGTTGCTCGCCGCGATCTCGATCGTCGTCTACTTCCGCCGCATGCACGACCCCAGATGGTGGCGCACCTTCGTCGCGCCCGGCATCGGCGCGCTCGGCCTGCTCGGCATCTCGACGATGGCGATCCTGAATTTCTCGATCGTCGCCGGCTCCGAAGCGCTGCTCGTGAACCTGCTTCCCTTTCTGCTGCTCGTCGCGCTGGTGGGCGGCATCTTGTATGGCTTTTATCTGCGCAGCAGCAAGCCCGAGGTCTACGCCGGGCTCAGCGACGACCTCGAGAAGTTCAACGAGACGCTGGCCGCCAGCGCACGCTGAGCAGCAACCAAGATCGCGGGGCCGACGTTGACTTCCACGGCGAAGATCCTGCTCATTGGCACCGCCGACACGAAGGCCGACGAGCTGCTCTATCTGCAGCGCTGCATCGAGGCGCAAGGCGCTGCTGCGAGCATCATGGACGTCGGCGTGCTCGGCACGCCCAGCTTCACACCGGCGATCCCCAACCGCGCGGTCGCCGCCGCCGCGCACACGAGGCTCGAGGCGCTGGCCGCGAGCGGCGACGAGAACGCGGCGATGACGAAAATGGCCGAGGGCGCGGTCGCACTCGCGCAGGATCTCTACGCGCGCGGCGAGGCACACGGGCTGCTCGCGCTCGGCGGCACGATGGGCACCGACCTCGCACTCGACGTGACCGCGGCGCTGCCGCTCGGAATGCCCAAGTTCATCGTCTCGACGGTCGCCTACTCGCACCTGATCCCGCCCGAACGCCTCGCGCCGGACCTGATGATGATCCTGTGGGCGGGCGGGCTCTACGGCCTGAACGGCATCTGCAAGACGATTTTGAGCCAGGCCGCGGGCGCCGTCGTCGGCGCCTGCCGCAGCGTCGAACGGGCGGGCGAGTCGCGGCCGCGGGTCGCAATCAGCTCGCTCGGCAAGTCGTGTCTGTCCTACATGGTGCGCCTTGCGCCGGCGCTCGCCGCGCGCGGCTACGAGCCGGTCGTCTTCCACTGCACCGGCATGGGCGGGCGCGCGATGGAAGCCTTGATCGAGCAGCGCTGCTTCGTCGCGGTGTTCGACTTCTGCCTCGCCGAGGTCGCGAACATGATGCAGGGCTCGGTCGTCAACGCCGGCCGAGAGCGGCTTTGCGCCGCCGGCCGCACCGGTGTGCCGCAACTCGTCGCCCCCGGCGCGAGCGACATGGTCGACGTCCAGACCTGGGCCGAGCTTGCGGCCAAGTTCGCCGGCCGCGCCTACCATGCGCACAACCGGCTGATCGCATCGGTGAATGCGACGACGGATGAGAAGCGCAGCCTGGCACAGGCCGTCTGCGATCGCCTCGGCGAAGCGCGCGGGCCGACCGCACTGCTGCTGCCGCAACGCGGGATTCACGCCTGGGACAAGCCGGGTCAGCCGATGCACGACCCCGAAGGGCACGCCGCCTTTCTCGACGCGTTCCGTTCGGGCGCGCGCCCACCGATCGAACTGCACGACCTCGACGTCCACATCAACGACGACGCGTTCGTCGATCAGGCGCTCGTGATCTTCGATGCCTGGGTTAGCGAGGGGCATGTGCCGGCGGGCGTTCGTGCGGCCTGATTCGCCACGCTGACGCGAGAGGCGAGGACGCGCCGGCACGTCTACGCGTCACCCAACCCTTGCGAATGCTCGGCGAGCAGCCGGACGAGGCGCGCGGTGGATCGCGCGCCGAGCTTTTCGCGGATGCGGCGCAACTGATGATCGACCGTCGATAGCGAGCGATCGAGCTGGCGCGCAACCTCCTTGTAGCTGAGCCCGCGCGCGACGAGGCGCGCCACTTTCAGTTCGGCCGGTGTCAGGAGCGACAAGTCGTCGGCAGGCAGCTTGTCCGGGACGCTCTGCAGTGCGGGCGGCAGTGCGGGCGGCAGGGCAAGATCCCACGCCGCGCGACCCGATCGGTCGCAGAGTTCGTCGGCGCGCTCGTGCACGATGCGCTCGGCCGCGGCGAACAAGGGTCCGAGCACGTGGCGCGCGAGGATCGACATCTGTTCGCAGGTCTGCGCATCCCAGTTCGGTGCGCGGCGATGCCAGTCGGCGCACAGCAAGCCGACCGGACGCGATCCGTCGCGCAGCGGCATCGCGAGCTTGGCCGACGTGCCGAGCGCCTGCAAGGCGCCGCGCATGTCGGCGCTCATGCTGCGCGCCTGCGAGACGTCGGCAATCGGCGAGACGCCCGGGTCGCCCCAGACATTGCGAATGCCCGAGTCGGCGGCATCGAAGCGGATTCCGAGCACCGAAGGCAGCGCCATCGAACTGCGCCGCGCCTCAGCCATCACGATGTAGCTGCGCCCTTCTCCGTTGCGGCCAAGAAAGCCGCCATAGCCGCCATCGACCCGATCGGCGTCGAGCGTGTCGCGCAGCCACTCGGTGGTCAATCGCCAGCAGGACTCGACGTCGTCGAGATAGAGCAACAACTGCGCGGCGAGCTCGCGCCCCGGGCGCCATCGGATCGCGGCGCTGCCCTCGAAGAGCCGGGCCCGAAGTTCACGCTGGATGCGCAGGAAGTCGTCGTCGTCCATGACCTTTGCTCTGGCGCAATGCGGCGCCCCGATGAACGCGGCACTGTCACGTCCCAATTATGAGTCGAGTACTTCCCGCTCGGCCGCTGAAATGCCTGTGTGTTCGCAGGGCAATCGTCGGCAGTGCGCGGGTTTACCCGTCGCGAATGTTCGCGATAGCCCGATCGCGCACGAGCGCCCACACTCGAGGCGACGCTGTCACACCACCGTCCCTGGTGCTCCTTCACACATTGCCTGGAGATTTCGCATGAAGACCTACGCAAACACCGTCAACGGCCGCCCAGTCACGAGCGATCGCACCTTCGAGTCTAAGAACCCCGCGACCGGCGAAGTGCTCGGCCTCGTTCCGCATTCGACCCCAGAGCAGGTGGCAGCGGCGGTCGCCGCGGCGAAGGCGGCGCAGCCGGCTTGGGCCGCGCGCCCCGACGCCGAGCGCAAGGCGCTGCTGATGCAGGTCGCCGAGACGATCAAGGCCAACGCCGACGATCTGGCGCAATGGGTGACGCGCGAACAGGGCAAGCCGCTCGGCGGCGTCGGCCCGGATCAGGTTCCGGGCGCACGCTTCGAGGTCTGGGGCTGCGAGGTCTGGACCCAGGTGCCGGCGAGCCTCGAGTTGCCGGTCGAGACGGTGTTCGAGGACGACACCCGCAGAGACGAGATGCACCGCAAGCCGTTCGGTGTGATCGCCGCGATCGCGCCCTGGAACTGGCCGCTGCTGATCGCGATCTGGCAGATCGTGCCTTCGCTGCGCGCCGGCAACACAGTCGTCATCAAGCCGTCCGAATACACGTCGATCGGCACGCTCGAGATGGTGCGCCTGATCGCCGAAGTCTTGCCGCCGGGCGTTCTCAACACCGTCAGCGGCCCGGGCGAGGTCGGCGCCCAGTTGGTCGAGAACCCCGACATCAACAAGATCATGTTCACCGGCTCGAGCGCGACCGGCTCGCGCATCGCCGCGATCGCAGCGAAGAACCTGATCCCGACGACGATGGAACTCGGCGGCAACGACGCCGCGATCGTGCTGCCCGACGCCGACCCGAAGGCGATGGCGATGGGCATGTTCTGGGGCGCGTTCATCAACATGGGGCAGACCTGCGCCGCCGCCAAGCGGCTCTACGTCCACGAGAGCCTGTACGACGCCGTGGTCGCCGAACTGAAGGCCATCGCGACCGCGGTGCCGATGGGCAACGGCATGGATGACGGCATCGTCATGGGCCCGATCCAGAACCGCATGCAGTTCGACAAGGTCGTCTCGCTCGTCGATCAGGCGCGCGCCGGCGGCGCGACGATCGTCTGCGGCGGCGAGGCCAGGCCCGGCCCCGGCAACTTCTATCCGCTCACGCTCGTCACCGACATCGCCGACGGCGCCAGCCTCGTCGACCAGGAGCAGTTCGGACCCGTGCTGCCAATCATCAAGTACCGCGACGTCGAGGACGCCATCGCGAGCGCGAACCGGCTCGAGGCGGGCCTGGGCGCATCGGTGTGGTCGACCGACATCGACAAGGCGCGCGCCGTCGCGTCGCGCATCGAGGCCGGCACGGTATGGATCAACCAGCACGGAATGATCCATCCGATGGTGCCGTTCGGCGGCGTCAAGGGCTCGGGCTGGGGCGTCGAGTTCGGCGTCGACGGGCTGAAGGCGGTCACCCAGCCGCAGATCATCAGCATCAAGAAGTAGCCGGTGCCGCCGCGTCGGCGCGAGAAGGCTTTGACGCGGCGCAAATCACCAAGGGTCAATCCGGATGCTTATCTTGTTGACAATGAAACGATAAACCCGGAAAGTTGGCCTGTTGCCGGGGCTGCCCGGGTTTCAGTTCCGCAGCCCCGGAGCCCCGCGCACAAGGAGTCGCCATGAACCGCTTTCGAATCACCCTGATCGCAGTCGCGCTGTCGGCGTTTGCATCGCAAACCCTGGCCGCGGACGCGTCCAAACTCGGCACCGAGCTGACGCCGATCGGCGCCGAGAAGGCAGGCAACAAGGCCGGCACGATCCCGGCGTGGCCGGGCAACGAGGTCCAGCAGACCGGCTGGTCGTATGGCGAGTTGCGCGGCGAGCACTTCAAGTACAAGGACGACAAGCCGCTCTACACGATCGACGCGTCGAATGCCGACAAGTTTGCGGACCGGCTCTCGCCCGGCCAGCTGGCGATGCTCAAGCAGGTCAAGGGCTACACGATGGTCGTCTACCCGTCGCGGCGGACTTGCGGCGTGCCCGACTTCGTCGCCGAGAACACGAAGAAGAACGTCGGCACGGCCAAGATCGGCGCCGACGGCTGGAGCCTCAAGGAGGCCGTCGTGCCGGGGGTTCCATTCCCGATTCCGGCCGACGGCATCGAGGCGATGTGGAACCAGAAGATGCGCTACCGCGGCCTGGGCATCGACTACAAGAACACCGTCACCTCGGTCTCGCCGCGCAAGGGCAGCACCGAATGGATCCGCGCCGGCCAGGAGTTCACCGAATACACGCCGTGGGGTGCGAAGGGCTCGACCCTGCTGTCCAAACTGCCGCCGGTCGAGTACTACGCCTACTTCGCCTACAACTCGCCGACCGCGCTCGCCGGTCAGGCGCTGGCGATCACCTACTTCCTCGATCAGCCCGGCAGCGAGACCTTCTACTACTTCCCCGGCCAGCGCCGCGTGCGGCGCATGCCGTCGTACTCCTACGACTCGCCGCAGATCGGGATGGAGAACCAGTACACGCTCGACGAACCTTTCGTCTTCAACGGCACGCTCGATCGCTTCGACTGGAAGCTCGTCGGCAAGAAGGAGTTGTTCGTTCCGTACAACGCGTTCGGCGCCTACGACTTCAAGTCCAAGTTCGAGGACATCGCCAAGACCGACTTCATCGAGCCCGGCCACCGGCGCTATGAACTGCACCGCGTCTGGGTCATCGAGGCGAGCGTCAAACAGGGCATGCGCCACACCGCGCCCAAGCGCACGTTCTACCTCGACGAGGACAGCTGGAACCTCGTGCTGGCCGAGGACTACGACGCCCAGGGCAACCTGTTCAAAGTGCGCGAGGGCTTCCTGATTCCGGTCTTCGAGACCGGAACCTGCGACGTCTCGGCGTTCGTCCAATACAACCTGTCCGAGGGCCGCTACGTCTTCGACATGCACGCCGCCGGAACCGGCAGCGACGTGCGCTGGGTCACCGAAGGGACCGGGGCGCGCTTCAAGCCCGGGTTCTACACGTCGGACAACCTGCGTGCGATCAGCACCCGCTGACGCGTAACGCGCATCGGATCAGAACTTCAACGGAGACACGTTCATGCATCCATCCCGTTTCGCGCTCGCGCCGGTGGCCATCGCAGCGCTGGCCCTCGGCTGCGGCGCTGCGCAGGCCTTCACCTTCGAGAGCGGCGACATCCGCGGCAACTTCGACTCGACCGTGCAGGCCGGGCTCGGTCTGCGCATGCAGAGCCCGAGCTGCAGCCTGATCACCGAGGGCGCCACCGGCCCCGATGCGCCCGCCGGCTGCCTGGCGCCGACTTCTTTGCTGGGCGACCAGGGCAACCTCAACTACGGCAAGCACGATCTCTTCGCCGGCTATCTGAAGGGCACCCACGAGCTGTTCCTGAAGTTGCCGCAGGACTTCGACTTCCTGTTCCGCTTCAACTGGGTCGCGGATGGTGCAGCGACGAACACGACCGGCATCACCAGCGCCACCTCGCCGCCGCCGCCGTCGGTGATCGACGGCTTGGCCGACGACGCCTACGACGCCTTGCGCTTCCAGGCCCGCCTGCTCGACCTGTGGGTCAGCAAGAGTTTCCAGGTCGGCGATCAGCAGGCGCGCGTGCGCCTGGGCTACCAAGTCATCAGCTGGGGCGAGAGCCTGTTCCTGCCGGGCGGCATCAACGCCACCAACGCGATGGACATCATGCGGATGTCGCAACCCGGCACGCAGCTGAAGGAGGTCTACATCCCGGCGCCGATCCTGAGCATCAGCGCCGGGCTGGGCCACGGCTTCAACGTCGAAGGCTACGTCCAGTTCGCCTGGAACGCGAGCTACTTCCCGCCGACCGGCAGCTACTGGTCGGTCGTGAACGGTCTCGGCAAGGGGAGCGCGGCCTATGGCCTGGCGACCGTCGACCCGTCCAACGGCCAGCAATGGGGCGTCGCGCTGCGCTACCAGCCGGCCGAGACGCAGCTCAACCTCGGCATCTACGCGTTGGCATTCCAGGACAAGACGCCCAACTTCAGCGTCAACATCGACGGCACCGGTGCGGTCGGCTGGACCTACGCGAAGGACCGCCGCCTGTACGGCATCAGCGCCAACTTCCCCGTAGGCGATCTGGCCGTCGGCACCGAGTTGTCGTACCGGCCGAAGGATGCGGTGGCCTTGAACTCGGCCACCAGCGGCTGCTCATCGCAGAACGGCAACTGCTGGGTCGACGAATCGCGCTGGCAGTGGGCGCTGACCGGCTTGCTCAGCCTCACCCCGAACACCGGCGGAGGTTTCCTCAAGCTGCTTGGCGCAGACACGGCCACCCTGCTCGCCGAAGCGGTCGTGATCCACTACCCCAATCTCAAGCAGAGCTACGGGCCGGACCTGATCACCGCCGGCGGCTGGGGCTGGGGCCAGCTGACCGATCCGAACGCCGCACCCCAGGCGCTCGGCAGCAAGACGTCGTCTGGCATCAACTTCGACTTCAGCTGGGTCTACGACGGCACGATCATTCCGGGCTGGCAGGTGGTGCCCGAGATCTACTACTTCCGCGCGTTGTCGGGCCATACGCCGAACCTGTCGGGCCTCTTCATGTCCGGCGCGAGCTCGGCCAACTTCATCGTCAGCTTCATCAAGAACCCGGCCACCTGGCAGGTCTCGCTAAACTACGCGACCTTCTGGGGCGGCTCCTCGGCTCTGGATCAACCTTTGAGCGATCGCGACTTCTGCGGGGTGGTGCTTTCGCGCAACTTCGGATCCGATGCACATCGCCGCGCAACGCGGCGATCGGCAGGCGCCGCCTTCAGCCCCGCTGAGCGGCGGCGTGCGCGTTCGTCCGAGTCAAGCTTGAGCGCCGGACCCATTGCGCCGACACCGGGCGACGCATCGCGTCCGGGCGCCGAACCCTCGATGCTGGTGCGCGCTTTGCAGCGCCTCGAGACGACGCTGTTCCGGCGCCGCGCCGCGGTGCTGTGGACGCTCTTTGCACTGACCGTGGTGATGGGCTGGTTCGCGGTCCAGTTGCGCATGGACGCCGGCCCAGTGGTGACCCTCCACTTCGCGGCGCAGTC
>CAZVNC010000015.1:12999-15395 GCA_964628305.1 uncultured Ideonella sp. | reverse complement strand
ATTCCTGCGCATCGCGATGCGGCCTCAACGCCTGCCGCCGCGCCCACCGCCGCCGCCACCGGCTCGGGCTCCGGCGCCGCCGCGAGGAGCGCTCCCCATGCTCGAGTTGCCTCGGCTGGAGGCCTGGCGCGCCTGCGCGCCATTGCCGCCAGAGAAGGCGCTCGCCTGATTGCCGCGCGAGGAAGCCTCCCGGTTGGCGCTGCCGAGTTCGGACATGTTGCGCGACGCGGCGCCGGATTCGCCGCGACCGGCGGCCATGTCCCGTGTGCCGGCCTGGCCCCGATCCGCCGCCACGTCGCGCGTTCCGGCGCCTGCGGCACCGCGATTGCCTTGGTCGCGCTGCGCCTGGCTCGGGCCCTGTCGGTCGCTCGGGCCCGCGCCGCCGAGCGAGTCGTCGCGACCACGATACTGCTCGCGCGTCTGCGCTGCCTGGCGATCGTTCTGCCGGTACTTGTCGCGCGAGCCGGCATCGCGATAGGGCACCGCCCCGCGATGGTTGACGTTGTGGTTCCAGTTGCCGTTGCTGATGTTGGTGCGGTTGAAATTGTTGTAGCGGTTGACGTTGATGTTCACGTCGTGGTTGTGCCAGCCCCAACCACCCCAGAGGGCCGCGCCGGCGGCGATGCCGACGCCCCAGAAGAAGCCGCCGACGAAGGCCGCGCCGGGCGGATACCAGTACGACGGATAGTAGGGCGGGTAGGCCGGGTAGCCCCAGGCGCCGTAGACGACGGTCGGCTGGTAGGTCGGCACATAGACGATCTGCGGATTGGCCGGCTCGATGACGATGTACTGCTTGTTGTCCGCCTGCTGGACCTCGACCTTCTGCTGTTCGTTGCTCTGCAGATGACCGGCCGCCTGCGCCTTCGCGCGCAGCGACTGGATCGTGTCCATCACCTGATCCTGCTGGGCGAGAAAGGCGTCGCCGAGCTTTTGCGTCCAGGCCAGATCCTGATTCATCCGGTCGAGCACGTCGGGAAACGCGGTGAGCGACTTGACACTTTCGTCCCAGCTCTGCTTCTGGAGCGCGTCTTGCAGCGCGTTCTCGGTCAACGAAGCATTCGACTTGCGCCAGCGCGCCGCCTCGACGATCTCGAGCGGGTAGGTCGATGCCATCATGATCTGCGACAGCAGCGCGTCCGGGTAGAGCGCGATCGGCGCGAGCATCGACTCGAGTTCGCCCTGCGAGAACGTCTGCGAGGCAGCCGCAGCCTGCGGCGCAGCCGGCGCGGTCGTCTGCGCCCACGAAACCGGCGTGAATCCAATCGCGAGTGAGAGGACGATGGAAAGAGACGGCTTGCGTTTCATCGATCGCGCTCCCAGAAGTTGAAGAATTCTAGGCGCTTCGATTGCGCAAACACCATGCTCCGGTTTGGCGAAGCTTAGGCGGCGCCACCGGTTTCGTCATCGTCGACCGGCGCCCCAAGCGGCCGGGCCTCGCTGATCCAGGCGTCGACCAGCGTGTAGGCGACGGCGAGCACAACGGGTCCGATGAAGATGCCGATCAGGCCGAAGGCGAGCAGACCGCCGATCACGCCGGCGAAGATAAGCAGCAGCGGCAGGTCGGCGCCGCGCCGGATAAGGACCGGGCGGATGAAGTTGTCGATCGTCATCGCGATCGAGCCGAAGACGAGCAGAACCGTGCCGTAGAACGTGTCGCCGCTCCAGTAAACCCATGCGATGGCTGGAATCATGACGAGGAAAGGCCCGACTTGGGCGATGCACAGCATCAGCATCAGCGCGGTGAGCGGGCCGGCAAGCGGCACGCCGGCGATCGCGAGGCCGATGCCGCCGATGCTGGCCTGAACCACGGCGGTGATGCCGACGCCGAGCGCGACGCCGCGGATCGCCTGGCCGCCGAGCGTGACTGCCGTCCTCCCATAGTTGCCGGCCAGGCGCTCGCCGAAACGCTGCACCGCGCGCGCCGCCGTCTCGCCGCCCGCATACATCAGCGCGGACAGGAGAACGATGAGCAGGAACTGCACGAACAAGACGCCGAGGCTGCCGGCTTGCGCGACCGACCACTTGGCGATGTCGTCCGCATACGGCATCACCTGGCTGACGAGATCCTGCGGCCGGGTGTCGGCGAGTCGGAGCCAGACGTCGCGCGCCATCTCCCCGACGAACGGCAGGCCTGCGAGCCAATCCGGGGGCGCAGGCAGGCGAAAGTTGATGACTGCCTTCGCAGCGTCGACGAGTGCTGCCGAATGCTTGGCGATAGTGCCGATCGCAAGCATCAGCGGTACGACGAACAGCATCAGCAAGAGCATCGTCATCACGCCGACGGCGAGCGAGCGCCGTTGCCACAGCCGGGCCTCGAACCACAGCATCAACGGCCAGGTGGCGACGACGATCATCGTCGCCCAGATCGTCGCCGCGAGGAACGGCCGCAGGATCCA
>CAZVNC010000015.1:9940-12989 GCA_964628305.1 uncultured Ideonella sp. | reverse complement strand
ACATCGTGATGACCTGCGCCGCCTCGTGTGCGTCGACCTCCCAGCCGGCCGGCAGGTCCGGCCGGCGCACGACGCGCACGAGGTCGCGCGGAGCCTGTTGCATACGCAGTCCTCTAAGATGAATCTTGATGATCGATGCCGCGAAGCGCGCGCTCAGGAGCGCAGCTTCCAGGCGCCCGTGCTGTCGCGGCAGAAGGTGTGCACGCTTTGCGCATTGCGCGAGCGGTATTGCGTCGCGATCTCGAGTTCGCGGCACGGCATGCGATCGGACTCGAAGCTGCGGCGCGGCGTGACGCTGCCCTGCGCGGGCGTCTGCTCGCTCTTCCACGCGAGCGTTGCGCCATCGGCATTCTCGGCCAGCGCCTTGTCGATGGCGCCGAGCAGGAGCCGGTTGTCGTCGGCATTGAAGCGCGAAATCGGCGACGCCGCGAGCTCGTTGAAGATCTGCGCGCGGGCGGCGCCAGTTGCAATCAGGCAGAGGACAGCGACGAGCAGGGCGATGGCTTTCATTTGCCGGGCACAGACGAGTTCGGGCTGACGATTGTGCATGAGCGCGCCTCGCGCTTATGATTTCCGTCGCGCCTGAACCGGAGAGGGACGCCCGATGACCGAACGCTTCGACCTGCAGCGCCACGTGCTCGGCCCGCTGCTCACCTACGGGCTGTGGTCGTGGAGTGCCAACGTCTTTCGCCCGGCGCTGGTGATGAAGAGCCTGGGGCTGTACCGGCCGCAGGCGCTCGGCCAGCCGCCGGCGCCGATCAAGCTCGACGGCGGCGGACCGCAGTTGTCGAAGACGCTTGCCGAGCCGCTGTTGCTCGCGATTGAACCGGGGCATTACGACTCGGTGGTCGAGTTCGACCACTGCTCGCAAGACTACGAGGCGGCGGTCAAACCGTTCTCCCAGCCGGTGTTCGATGAACTGCTCGGCCTGCTGCTGAACCATCTCGCGCCCGACGCACGCATCCTCGACCCCAGCTGCGGCCCCGGAATCGAGGCGCTTGCACTCGCCCGGCTGGTGCCCGACGGCGAGGTCGTCGCGGCCGATCTGTCGCGCGGCATGGTCGAGACCGCGTGGCGCAACGCGCGCGACGCGGCGCAGACGAACATGGCCTTCGTGCAGGCCGATGTCGGCAATCCGCCGGCAATCTTCGACGCCTACTTCGACGTCGTCTGCTGCTGCCTCGCGTTCCACCACTATCCGGACGGCGCGGCCGCGGTGCGCGCGTTTCGCCGCGTGCTGCGCCCGGGCGGCATGGCCTTCGTCGCCGATCCGGGGCCGAAGTGGTTCAACGACATGAGCGCGCCCTGGGCCAAGCTGGCCGATCCGGGCTTTGTGCAGCACCGCACCGGCGCCGAGTTCCAGACCCTCTTTCGCCAGGCCGGATTCGCCGACGTCTACTGGGTCGAGGCCCTGCCCGGGATCGGCATCACGGTCGCTTCGACCTGAACCGGCCCGCAGGCGTCTGACTCGTGGGCGACGCGACCCCCGGCCAAGCGCCCTACGACCGCGAGGTCGTCAACGACGCGCTGTCGTGCGTGCGCAGCGCGATCGCCGACAAGATCGGCGCCTACCTCGACTCGCGCGCCGCCGAGTGCGGCGCCTACCCCGGGCTGTACCGCCTGCTGCGCGACTATCCCTTTCGCCAGGGCAAGATGCTGCGGCCGGCGATGTGCATCGCCGCCGCCCGCGCGCTCGGCGCACCCGGACACGCTGCGTTGACCGTGGCCAGCGCGCTCGAGCTTTACCACAACGCGTTCCTGATCCACGACGACATCGAGGATGGTTCGGAAACGCGCCGCGGCGCGGCGACGCTGCACCGGCAGGTCGGCATCGCGCGTGCGATCAACGCCGGCGACGCGACGAATGTGATGTCGGTCGGACTGCTGCTCGAGAACCTGGCCGTGGTCGGCGTGGCCAAGGCGCTGCACCTGCTGCACGAGATCGAGCTGATGGCCCGCCAGAGCGCCGAGGGGCAGGCGATGGAACTGGACTGGGTGAACGACAACGCCGCTGCGCTGACCGACGCCGACTACTTCGCGATGTGCACCAAGAAGACCTGCTGGTACTCGTTCATCACGCCGCTGCGCGCCGGCCTGATCGTCGGCTGGCCGTTGGGCGCAGACGCCGCGATCGGTCCGTCGATCGAGTCGATCACGCGCTTCGGCGCGGCGATCGGCATCGCGTTCCAGGTGCAGGACGACCTGCTCAACCTGCAGGGCGAGGCCGAGGCCTACGGCAAGGAGATCGACGGCGATCTGTACGAGGGCAAGCGTACGCTGATGCTCAACCATGTGCTGCGCGAGAGTCCGCACGCCGCCGAACTGCTCGCCATTCTGGCGACGCCGCGCGAACGCAAGACGCCCGCCCAGATCGCGCGGCTGCGCGACGAGATGACACGCTGCGGCAGCATCGCGCACGGCTGGGACGTCGCGCGCGAGCACGCGGCGCTGGCCGCGCAGTTGCTCGCCGGGCTCGGCTTCCTCGCCGAGCGCACGCCGCTCGCCGCCGACGAGGCGTGGGCCTGTGCCGTGGTCGATGCCCGCTTTCTGCGCGAGTTGGTGAATTACGTGATCTACCGTAACCTCTGATCCCGACTCCGATTCCACGAAGCCGACCGATGCCTGCAGCCCCGCGCGCCGACCTCGAAGCCCGCCCCGGGATGGTAGTGGCGCTGCGGCTGGCGCTGCGCAACCGGATGATGGCCGCGGCACTGGTGCGGCCGACCGTGGACGACTGGGTGGCGAGCGACGGCGACATCCTGCCGGCGTCCGCCCGCATCGAGCCCGCCTACGCGTATCTGCTGCAGGGTGCCGAGATCCGGCAGACAGTGACGCTGCGGGTGCCGGCGCACCTGGCCGCCGGCGCGACGCTCGCGACGACGCTGCGCTTTCCGGGCATCGGCGAGACCGGCGTCGCGTTGACGCTGACCGTGCTCGCGCCGGGCGAGCCGGGGGCGCCGCTTCCGGCGCTCGAGGTCCCACTCGACATCGCGCTGCCGATCGGCGAGGTGCCCGCAGCCGGCGGTGGCGACGAGTTCGGCTCGGTCGC
>CAZVNC010000015.1:0-9840 GCA_964628305.1 uncultured Ideonella sp. | reverse complement strand
TGCCGATCGGCGAGGTGCCCGCAGCCGGCGGTGGCGACGAGTTCGGCTCGGTCGCACAGGCGAGCTACAGCCTGGTCGCGGGCCTTGCCGGGCTCGATCTGCTGCCGGCGCGCTGGCTCGTCGCCGAACTGCTCGCCGCGGTGGCGCGCGTCGGCGACGCGGCGCTCGCCACCGAAGCCGGTGCGGCGCGGCTGCAACGGCTCGGGCGAACGCGGTTCTTCAAGAACGGCGTCGTGTCGTTCGCGTCGGCGCAATTGCCGCGCTGGGTGCTGTCGGGCCTGTCAGCCGCGTCGGGCCTGAGCGCGGCGCTCGGCGGGCCGCAGAGCCAGGGCCAGCTGCTGACGATCTGGGAGCGCTGGCTGCTGAGCCTGGCGGACGCCGACATCGAGCTCGGCGGACCGCGCGCCGAGGTCAAGCTGCCCGACGCGCAGTTGCAGTCCTTCGCGGCGTCGCTCGGCACGCACGCCGACCGCTGGTTTGCGAGCCTGCTGCTCGGCCTGGCCACGCTGTCGCCGCGCATCGACGCGGCGCTGGCGCAGATCGAATCGCTTGCGCCCGAGCCGCCGCCGCCCGCCGGCGGGGGCGTGGGTTCGACACAGGGCGGCGACGACGTGCTCGGCGAGGGCGGCTCGCTCGGCCGCTGAGTTCGGCCAACGCACTGGCACAGGCGATGGCGTCGTCAGCCGGCGAGTTGGTCGACCGGATCGAGATGCTTCGCATCCCGCCTCAGCCGCAAGCCGCTGCGCACGACTGGAAGGACTGGGTCCACGTCGTGCTGCTCCATCCGGCGACGGGCTGGCGGGTGATCGCGAACCTGAACCTCGTCGGCGGCGGGTCCGATGCCGAGTTGCAGTGGACACTCGTCGTGCAGCGCCCGGATGGCGGTCTGCACGGCGTGAGCCGGTCGCAGCCCTGGCGCGCCGGCATCGTGACGACGCGGCCTCTCGCCATCGCCGGGGACGAGGCGTCGTTCGGGTTCGACGGCGAGCGCATCGCGTTGCGCATCGCGCCGCGCGACCTCGACCTGCAACTCGGACTGCACGCAGCGCCGGCCGCCACGCCGCTTCTCGTCACCGAAGGTGCGCCGTTCGGCAGCGGCTTCATCGGCTGGGGGTTGCTGCCCGGGATGCACGCCGAAGGCCGCGTCACCGCCTGCGGCGAATCGGCGGCCATCGGCGGCGGCTGGTTCTGCTACCACGACCACAACTTCGGGCGCTTTCGTTGGGGCGAGGACTTCGGCTGGGAGTGGCTGGTCGCGCATGCCGTCTGCGGCAGCGACGAGGTGACGGTGGTCGTCGACTGGCGCTGCGACCGGGCGCACGCGTCGGGCGGGCTGCCGTATTTGTTCGTGCTGGTCGGCGGCATGCTGCGCAAGGTCTTCCTCGGGCCGGCGATGCGGCTGCGCTGGTCCTGGAACGACGCCACAGAGCTGCCGCCGCGGCTGCCCGGTGCGATGGCCACGCGCCTCGCCGACCGGCCGGTGCGCACGCCGCGCGCCATCACGCTCGACGCTGCCGACGAACGCGACCGGATCGCGCTCACGGTCGCGGTCGATGCCTATCTCGAGGTCATCGCGCCGGACAACCGGGGCTGCGGTTTCGCCCGCATCGGCGAAAGCAGCGGCCCGGCCGCGCTCGAGCTGCGCCTCGGCGAGCGCCGGCTCGAAGGCCGGGGCCTCGCGTACGCGGAGTACACCCGGTGAGGCCGATGACATCGAACGAGGCGCAGCTCGCGGCGTGGTTGCAAAGGCTGGTTGCGTTGCTGCAGGCGGGCGGCGGCGCACTGGCGCAGCAACTGGTGGCTGCGGTCGCGGGCCGCGGTGCGCTGCTCGTGTTGGACGATGCGCGGCTCGCGCTCGATGCCTCGGTCGGCGAGGCCGGCACGCTCGAGTTGCGCATCGTCGCCGCCGAATCGGAGCGGCCGGCGACGTGCGCGACAACCGGCGAAACACTGCGCGCCATCGTCGATGGCCGGCGGCTGCTCGATGCCGTGGTCGCGGACGGCAGCCTGGATCTGCGCGCACCGCTGCCGGCGTTGCTCGGGTTCCACGAACTGGTCCTGATGGCGATCGCGCACGGCCCCCGCAGCGCCGGGTTGCGCCGGCTCTGGAACGAGTTCGACGAATCGTGGCCGCGCACCGAAGCGCCGTCGTGCGCGGCGATCGGCCGGCAGGCGGCAGACCACGGCGGGCTACGCCGCTTTGTGCCCGAAGTCGTGCAGCGGGCCCGCAGTCCGCTCGCCGACTCGCGGTCCGACTTCGACGCGCCTTGACGCTCGCTGCGCCGATGTCCAGAATCGACCCTGCTCGGCCCCGGGGGAAAAAGATGGGCTCGCTGCGAAAAATTTCGTTCGTATCGAGGCAAGCGGATCGGCCGGAGATCGAGAAGGTCTTCGCAGTCCGCCTCGAGCTGTTGCTGGCGAGCGGCGGCAGCAGCCGCAGGAACACGACGCATACGGCCGAACTTGCACGCGCGCGGCGTTGCCGCACGCCATTTCGCAGGCGCGCAGCGCCTGGGCGTGCGGCGCGCGCGCCGGCGGGCGTCGGCGCCGCCGCCGTGGGTTGAACGAACCAACGAAGGAGCAGGCATGGGCAAAGGCATACCCGACAAGTTCACGCTGACGCTGGCCGGAGGCGCGGACCTCGATCTCGACAACATCCGCATCAAGGAGATCCCGCCGATCAGCAGCGCGATCACGTCGATCGCGCCGCTCGAGCTGAAACCGGTGAGCCTCGCGATCACGCAGTTGCCGACGATATCGCTCGACCTCGCGGTCAAGGAGCTTCCGAAGATCGACATGGACATCGGCTTGAAGCCGACGCGGGTGACGATGCCGATGAACACGCATGTCTGCCTGAAGGTGTTCGGCCTCAAGCTGCTCGACCTGTCGCTGTGCGGTGAGAACATGGTCATCCTCGAGCCCTACACGCCGCGTCGCGCCGAACTCGGCTGCAATTGACGTGAAGGAGGCCGCGATGGCGAACGTGCAATCGATCCCGCCCCGGTTGAGCGTGGGCGCGCGACGCCTCGTGCTGATTGGCGCGCCGCCGCTGCTGGAGGGCATTCTCGCGCTCGCCAACCCGGGCGGCGACAAGCTCAAGCTGAAGTCCGCCCTCGTTCATTTGAAGGATACGCAGTGGGGCGATCCGCATCTGCCGCTGCGTCTCACGGTCTCGGCGCGCGTGGCCGGCGGACTCGCGGTTCAGGTGCCGGTGACGCTCACGGTCGATCCGCGCATGCCGCCCGGCGACTATGCGGGCGAGCTGCGTTTCGAGGGCGACGACAAACCGCGCGAGGTGCAGTTGAAGGTGCTCGAGCGCCGCGATGTCGCCGTCGCACCGGCGAGCTTCGAACTGAACGGCGCGCCGGGGGCGAGCCTGACCGTTCCGGCGGTGGTCGCCAATCTCGGCAATGTGCCCGTCGTGCTGCCGAAGGTCGCACTCGTTGCGCTCGGCGAGGACTTGGCGGTGACGCAGTTGTTCCACGTCGCGATGGCGAACAAGGGTGCGGAAGGCCACGTCGCGGCGCTTGATGCCTATGCGCAACTGGTCGCCGCGGCCGAGGTCGATGCCGCCAAGGTCGTCGTCGGTGCCGGTGCAGGCGAGCCGATCGCACCCGGCGAAAGCCGCGAGACCAGCTTCAGGTTCGAGTTGCCGGCGCGGCTCGCGCGTCACCGCAGCTATCACGGCAGCTTCAAGATCGGCCGCGCATCGTGCAGCGTCGAGCTGGAGACTGCCGCCGAGGCGCCCGCCGAGCCGACAACGCCGCCGCGGCCAAACGGCAACCGCCCGGCGGGCCGCAAGTGATCCCTTGCCCAAGGAGCGAAAGATGAGCCAAAGTCATGTGCGCGTATTCAGCGGCCAGCGCGGCGAGCGCGGCATCGATACGCTGCTCGGCGACCTGCCCGGTCTGCTGTCGTCGGCCGCGAACCAGTACCTGGGGCTGCTCAGGCGCAGCTCACGGCTCGTCGAGGGCCTGCTGCCGAGCGGACTGCTCGAAGGCGCGAACGACTGCTGCGGCGTGCCGACGCAGGACTGCCCGCCACACTGTATCGCCGAGATCTGCTGGGAAGCCTGCGAGCCGCAGCGTGCGACGGTGACGGTGAAGAACACCGGCAACCAGGCGCGCAACTTCGCGTTCGTCGCCGGCACGCTCGGGCCGGCGAAGGTCGAGGTCTCTCCGCCGCAAGCGCAGCTCGCGCCGGGTCAGTCGGTGACGCTGGAGGTGCTGGTGCCGGGCAACCAGGGTCTGAAGGAAGGGGAGACCTACAGCGGCGAGATGCTGATTCGCGGCGCCTACGAGCAATGCGTGAAGCTCCGGCTGCGCGTCGCGCCGTCGTCCGTGCCGCAGATCAGCGTCGAGCAGGGCGAGGTGCCGCAGCACATCTCCGAGTTGAAGTGGTACCGCCATTGGCAATGCATCGAGCCCTGCGAGTCGACGCGCAGGACGGACGATACGAACGGAGATCGACCGCCAACAGTGAACGTGAGCGGGAACACCTCGATCGCAGCGGCGACCGATGCCGCGCCACCGAAGACGCCTGCCGCCGGGAAGACGGCGCCCCGGGCAGCGGCCCGCAAGCGGCGGGGTTGAGCGTGGCGGCCTACGGCGACGAACTCAGGTCCCTTTTTTCCCGCAACCTGCAGGCGAACCTGAAGCTGCTCGATCGGGCCGGCGGGGTGTTCCGCGAGGCGAGCCGCGCGGCGCGCGAACCGCGGCGGCTGCGCGGCGCCGATGCGAAGGCGCTGATCGGCGATCTGCTGCAACTGCAGCTCGACTATTACGCGCGGCTGTCCGAGCAGAGCGTGCAGTACCTGAACACCGTTGTCGCCCTTGCCGAGCAAGCCATCGCGCCGCCGGCGGCGATACCCGACACCGCCGCCAGTGCGACCGTACTCAGCGGCCGCCCGGGCGAGACGCTTGCCTTTCAGTTCGCGCTCGACAACCCGAACGAGCAGCCGGTGAACGCCGCCATCGAGAGCCGCGAATGGCTGGCCCGCGACGGCACCCGCGTCGCGGCCGACAGCCTGAGCTTCGAGCCGGCCGCGACCGTCGTCGAGCCGAAGGCGAACTGCGCCGTGCTCGGTCGGATCCATATTGACGATCGCTTCGTGCCGGGTGTCACCTACGACACGCTGATCCGCGTTGCCGGCTTTCCGGGCCGCGAAGTTGCGATCACCCTCGCCGTCGGCGGCGAGGCGATGGCAGCGAAGGCGTCCTGATTCCTGCGCGGCGACGGCGTGCCGCATGCGGCACGGATAATCCGGCGCATGAAGGACGCAGACGAATGGCTGACGGTCGAGTCGCTCGACCTCGAGGCGCAGGGCGTCGCACGCAATGCGGCAGGCAAGGTCGTCTTCATCGAGGGCGCGCTTCCGGGCGAAGTGGTGCGCGTCAGCGTGTCGCGCCGCAAACCGCAGTGGGAGCGGGCCACTGCGGTCGAGATCCGGCACGAGAGCGCACAGCGCGTTCGGCCCGCGTGTCCGCACTTCGGGTTGCATCCCGGGGCGTGCGGCGGCTGCAAGGTGCAGCATCTTCATGCCGCGGCGCAGGTGGCGGTAAAGCAGCGCGTTCTCGAGGACAACCTGCAGCATCTGGGCAAGCTGCGCCCTGAGCGCATGCTGCGCCCGATCGAGGGGTCGGCCAGCGGCTACCGCCATCGGGCCAGGCTCTCGGTCCGCTATGTGCACAAGAAGGGCGTCGTGCTGGTCGGGTTTCACGAGCGCAAGTCGAGCTACGTGGCTGACATGACGAGTTGTGTCGTGCTGCCGCCGCGGGTGAGCGCGCTGCTCTTGCCGCTGCGCGAACTGATCGGCGCGATGGAGCAGCGCGACCGGCTGCCGCAGATCGAGCTTGCGGCAGGCGATGCGGTGACCGCACTTGTGCTGCGCCACCTCGAGCCGATGAGCGACGCTGACCTGACGCGTCTGCGCTCATTCGGCCAGGAACACGGCGTGCAGTGGTGGTTGCAGCCGAAGGGGCCGGAGACGGTGACGCCGCTCGACGCAGGCGACGCCCGACTCGACTACAGCCTGCCCGAGTTCGGTCTCACGATGCCGTTCCTGCCAACCGATTTCACCCAGGTCAACCCGTCCATCAACGGCGTGCTCGTCGGGCGCGCACTGCGCCTGCTGGAGCCGCAGTCCTCGGACCGCGTGATCGACTGGTTCTGCGGTCTCGGCAACTTCAGCTTGCCGATCGCAACACGCGCGCGCGAGGTGCTCGGCGTCGAGGGCAGCGAGGCACTCGTCGCGCGCGCTCGAAGCAATGCCGCAGCGAACGAGGTCGCCCACCCAGGGCTTGCGAGCCGAGTGCGGTTCGCGGCACGCAACCTGTTCGAGATCACGCCGCAGGCGCTGGCAGGCGACGGCACGGCCGACAAGTGGCTCGTCGATCCGCCGCGCGAAGGCGCATTCGCGCTCGTCAAGGCGCTTGCCGAACTGATTGCCGATGCGAGTGGAGGCAACGATTGGCAACCGCCGCAGCGCATCGTCTACGTCAGCTGCAACCCGGCGACGCTGGCGCGGGATGCCGGCCTGCTCGTGCATCAGGCCGGCTATCGCTGCACCGCGGCAGGAATCGTCAACATGTTCCCGCATACCGCCCACGTCGAGAGCATCGCGGTCTTCGAGCGGGGCTGATCCGGCCGCAAGCATGTGGCCGGCGGGGAAGGGCGGGCCCCTTTGCACCGCGCGCAAATGCAAACGGGGCCCGAGGGCCCCGTTGTTCAATGCAAGCAGCGCCGGCGCTGCATCAATCGCTGTTTCCGCCGAAGATGCCGAGCAGCGCGAGCAGCGACTGGAACACGTTGAACAGGCTCAAGTAGACACCGAGCGTTGCCGTGATGTAGTTCGTCTCCTCGCCGTCGCGCACTCGCTTGAGGTCGTGCAGGATGAAGAGCGAGAAGATGCCGATCGCGAGCACCGCGAGCGTGATCATCAACGGCCCGGACTGCATGAACACGTTCGCGATACCGGCCACCAGCAGCATGATGACGCCGATGAAGAGCCACTTGCCCATGTTGCTCAGGTCGCGCTTGATGACGGTGGACATCGTCGCCATGCCGAAGAAGATCAGGCCGGTGCCGGTGAAGGCCGTCATGATGAGCCCGGTGCCGTTCGCAAGGCCGAGCACGGCGCCGATCAGGCGCGACAGCATCAGGCCCATGAAGAACGTGAAGCCAAGCAACACCGGCACGCCGGCGGCCGAATTCTTCGTTCTCTCGATCGCGAACATCAGGCCGAAGGCGCCGCCGAGGAAGACGATCAGGCTGATGCCTGGCGACATCGTCGCGGTGATGCCGGTCGCGACACCGATCCAGGCGCCGAGCACGGTCGGGATCATCGACAGCGCGAGCAGCCAGTAGGTATTTCGCAGCACCCGGTTGCGCTGGGCAACGAGATCCGCGCTGCCGGTACGGCCGGCGTAGACAGGTTGCAGGGTCTGATTCATTAAGCCTCCAGTGTGGGTGGGGGAAGTTGCACGGGTTCTGATCCCGCGCGGTCGATTCTAGTTCCCTTGATCGCGGTACGGGCATGGCGCGCCTCGGCCGCGACCCGGATGCACTGCCGGCGGCGCGCGACGTCTTCCCGCGAGGAAGGCGGCGTCGGGGGCAGATGGTGGCGCTCCGCTACAATTACAAGGTTTAACTTCTTCCATCGCCGCCTGGCGAGTCCCTGGCCGATCGCTGCCGCAGTCGGCATGGGTGCCGGCCAAACCCGCACTGGTTTTCTGCCGGATTCGCGCTCAGGGCGCAGCGCCGGGCGCGCACAAGTACGGAGACAAGCGTGCCGCTGCCACTGCTGCCAATGCAAGCCCCTGCCCTGCTCGCACTCGCCGACGGCACGATCTTCGAGGGCATCGCGATCGGTGCTACCGGGCAGACGATCGGCGAGGTCGTCTTCAATACCGCGATGACGGGCTATCAGGAGATCCTGACCGACCCGAGCTATTGCCGCCAGATCGTCACCTTGACCTACCCGCACATCGGGAACACGGGGGTGAACGAGCAGGATGCGGAGTCGGGCCGCATCCAGGCCGCCGGACTGATCGTGCGCGATTCGGCCCTGCGGGCCTCGAACTTTCGCAGCACCCAGACACTCGAGAACTACCTGCGCGAGCAGGGCACGGTCGCGATCGCCGAGATCGACACCCGGCGCCTGACGCGCATCCTGCGCACGAGCGGTGCGCAAAACGGCTGCATCATCGCACTTGCGCTGGGCGAAGCGATCACCGGCGCACACAGGGATGATGCGGTCGCCGCCGCGCGGTCGGCGCCGGACATGACCGGACTCGACCTCGCGCGCGTCGTCAGCACCCGCGAGCGCTACGAGTGGGCGCAAACCGAATGGTCGCTCTCGGCCGATGCTACGGGCCCGGGTTTCGGACAGTTGTCGAAGGCGCGTTTTCATGTCGTCGCCTACGACTTCGGCGTCAAGCGCAACATCTTGCGCATGCTCGCCAGCCGCGGCTGCCGTGTCACGGTCGTGCCGGCGCAGACGCCGGCGGCGCAGGCGCTCGCGCTTGCGCCGGACGGCATCTTTCTCTCCACCGGCCCGGGCGACCCCGCAGCCTGCGACTATGCGATCGAAGCGACGCGAACCTTGATCGACAGCGGCATTCCGACCTTCGGCATCTGCCTCGGACACCAGTTGATAGCGCTCGCCGCGGGTGCCGGCACCTTCAAGATGAAGTTCGGCCACCATGGCGCGAATCATCCGGTGCAGGACCTGAACTCGCAGCGCGTCGCGATCACGAGCCAGAACCACGGCTTCGCGGTCGACCAGGCGACCTTGCCGCCGACGCTGCGGGCAACGCACTGCAGCCTGTTCGACAGCACCTTGCAGGGCATGGCGCGAACCGATCGGCCGGCGTTCAGCTTCCAGGGCCACCCCGAGGCATCGCCCGGCCCGCACGAAATCGGCGACCTGTTCGATCGCTTCGTCGCCTTGATGGCCGCCGCGCACACCGAGAAGCTCCATGCCCAAGCGCACTGACCTGCATTCGATCCTCATCATCGGGGCCGGGCCGATCATCATCGGCCAGGCCTGCGAGTTCGACTACTCCGGCGCCCAGGCCTGCAAGGCGCTGCGCGAGGAGGGCTACCGCGTCATCCTCGTCAACAGCAACCCGGCGACGATCATGACCGACCCGGAGATGGCCGACGCGACCTACATCGAACCGATCACGTGGCAAGTCGTCGAGCGCATCATCGCCAAGGAGCGGGCGTCGCATCCGCACGAGAAGATGGCCGTGTTGCCGACGATGGGTGGCCAGACCGCACTCAATTGCGCGCTCGATCTGCACCGCTACGGCGTGCTCGCGAAGCACGGCGTCGAGATGATCGGCGCCAACGAGCACGCGATCGAGAAGGCCGAAGACCGGCTGAAGTTCAAGGATGCAATGACCGGCATCGGCCTGCATTCGGCCCGCAGCGGCATCGCGCACTCGATGGAAGAGGCGCTCGCCGTGCAGCGGCGCATCACGCAGGAGATCGCCGGCAGCCTCGCTTCAGATGGCGCTGGGGCGGCCGACGCTTCGGCGTCGACCGAAGCGTCCGGCTTTCCGCTCGTGATCCGGCCGAGCTTCACGCTCGGCGGGACGGGCGGAGGCATCGCCTACAACCCGCAGGAGTTCGAGGAAATCTGCAAGCGCGGGCTCGACCTGTCGCCGACCAACGAACTGCTGATCGAGGAGTCGCTGATCGGCTGGAAAGAGTTCGAGATGGAGGTCGTGCGCGACCGGGTCGACAACTGCATCATCGTCTGCTCGATCGAGAACCTCGATCCGATGGGCGTGCACACCGGCGACTCGATCACCGTCGCGCCGGCGCAGACGCTGA
>CAZVNC010000014.1:0-15721 GCA_964628305.1 uncultured Ideonella sp. | reverse complement strand
GACGACGCTCCGCTGCCCGTCATCAGCACGACGCAGACGCTCGCCAGCGTCACCATCGAGGCGGACGAGGCGATCCCCAAGACGAACACCAAGCTCGCGCAGATCGCCGAGTCGTACCGGTCGGGCGGCGGCGGGTTGCGCGTGGCGCTGTCGGCCGATCTGCCGGCCGATGCGAAGAACAGCAGTGAGCGCGAGAACACCGAGCGCCGCCGCCTGGGCGCGCGCATGCGCGAGGTGCGCGATGTGCTGACTTCGCTCGGCGTGCCGTCCGACGCCATCGACATCTCGCCGGCCACCGCCTATTCGACCGCGGCACACGGTCAGGTCGCCGCCGCAGTGCGCCAGCGCTCGGCGATCGGGTCGCCGCTTACGCCGCTCGTTCCTCTCGCCCCGCAAGGCGCGCTGCCGCCGGCCAACATCCCGCCCGCGCCGCCGGCAAGTCTGCCGTCGCTGGACCTCGATTTCACGTTCGGTCCGGTGACGGTGTCCCTGCCGAAGGAAGTGCGCGCGAAGCTGCCGATCCCGCTGGCCGGTGCGAAGAAGCTGGTGATCGATCTCGGCTTCGAAGTGCCGGCGAAGTTCTCGCTCAAGATCACGCTCGACGGCACGCCGCACCTGCGTGTGTCGCTGAAGGGCGGCGCCGAGGTGGACCCGAAGAACGCGTCCGTCACCGGCTCCGCCGGCCTGACGATAGAGACGACGGCGACCACCTGCAACGCGGCCGATCCGGGCGAGACGCGCAAGAAGATCACCGACGCCGGCGACAAGCTCAACAAGGCGGCGAAGGAGTTCGAAGCAGCGAGCGGCACGGACAAGCTCGGCAAGGCGTTCGAGATCGCGGGTGCGATCGGCGAGATGTACGACGCCGTCGACAAGGCGAAGGCCAAGTGCAAGCAGGTGCCGGTCGCGACCTTCGACTTCGGCTACAAGCGGCTGCTCACGCCCGGCAGCGAGACCGACCCCTCCAAGCTGCCGCCGCTCGACTACGCCGGCGTGACGGCGACCTTTCATTTCTGAGGCAGACCGCCGTGCAAGCCGCCGCGCTCGCCCCCGTCACCCGCGCCGCCCCGGTGGCCGCAGCGGCGCCGGTGCGCCGCGAGGCAGCGCGCCGCGAGCGCGACGACGAGCCGCTGGCCCCAGCTGCCTGCCCGGCCTGCGGCACGGCGCATGGGCACGACTTCGGGCGGATCGCGGTGCACGAGCGGGCGCCGTCGGCGCCGCAGGCGCAGCTTGCGGTCGGTCCGGCCGATGACCGTTTCGAGCGCGAAGCCGATGCCGTGGCCGAGCGCGTGATGCGCGCCACGATCGCGGCCGGGCCCGTGCAGTGCAGCGATTGCGCCGCCACCGACGACCGCACGGTGCGCCGCCAGGCCGAGAGCCCATACCGCCCCGAGGACGGCGTCGTCACACCGCTGGCCGGCCGCGGCGAGGACGAGTTGCCGGCCGCGCCGGTGCAAGCCAAACCGGCCCCCGGGGCGCCGGTGCCGATCGCCCCCCGCCGCGGGCAGTGCGATCCGGGCCTTGCGCGGCGGCGGTGCGCCGTTGCCGGCCGGCGTGCGCGGCTTCATGGAAGCGCGCTATTGAGCGTACGAGGACTCCCTATGGCGACGCATGCCTTTCCCCTCGACCGCCCGGCACGCAGCGATGCCAGGGCCAGTTCGCGCCATGCGTCGCTCACCAGGGGCGCTGTCACTGCGACGGCACTACCGTCCCTCGACCGCACTTCCGCCCAAGTCACCCCGGCGGCCTCGCGCACCGAACTCGCGGCGAGTTCGCGACTGCAGTACGACTTCTCGCGGATGTGCGTCCACGAGGCCAAACCGCCGCCCGGTGCGGGCGAGTCGGTGCGCAAGCTGCTTGATCGCGCCTACACAGAGTCTGCAACGCCGCTGCCGGCGGCGCTGCAGACGGCTTTGGGGGATCGCGCGGCGGCTGACTTCTCGGACGTGCGTGTCCATGCCGGCGCGTCCTCGGCTGCAGCCGCCGAACGCCTCGGCGCGCGCGCCTATACGCTTGGACGGGACGTTCATCTGGGCCACGATGCGCAATCCTTAGCAGGGTCCGACCGCGAACGTTTGCTGGCGCACGAGGCGGTCCATGCCGCCCAACAGGGCGCGAGCCCGGTCCGGCCGCACGACGGCCTGCAACTGGGCCGGCCGGACAGCGCGGCCGAGACCGAGGCGTCCTCGATCGCTGCTTCGCTGTGCGCTCAGGGTGGATCGCCATCGCTGGCGTTGCGCGACCGTCTGCGCGGGCCGCCGATGGCGCTGCGCCAGAAGGTGGATCCGCAGATCCAACGCGACCTGAAGGGGCCGTACAAGGCCATCGACGGCACGTTCAACCTGAACCTGAAGACTGAGTCGCATGCCGGCGCGAAGAACGGAATGAGCGGCACGATCAAATTCAAGGCGAGCGACGTCGCGCCCGATGCGGCGCAAATCCGTCTGTTGCAGATCGCGCGTGACGAGGATCTGACGACCGGGAAAGAGTACGAGTGGACCGGCGACGAAGCGAATCGCATGAAAGTCATGACGGCCGCGGATAAGGGCGTCGATCCAGGCTTCTTCGTCGACGCGATCCACAAGAATCGCACGCCGCGGACCGCCAAGACCGACGCACCGGTGTCGCCGTACTACATCGACGACTACAAGGCGCTGGCCGATCCTAACAACGCCGACGGGAGCAAGAAGGGCAAGGCGATTAGCGAGGCGTCGCTATGGGACTACCCGGGTTCGAGCGGCAACCGTCGCTTCACGTTCGAGACCGCGGCCCAGAACCCTGCCAACGGCTACGTCTACGCGACGCTCAGCTGGGGCTTCACGATCCGTGACGCGTCCAAGGGGAAGGTCGAGAGCGAGCACGCCGCGGTGAACGACTTTCCGACCGGGACCTTTGGGGCAGCGGTCAAGTCGTTCAACGAGTTCTACAAGAACCCCGGCTCTTCCAAGGCCCCAACCTAGAGGCATGACCGTGGCCGTCGACCTGTCACTGCTCGCCGCCGCCTTGCACGGCACCGACCCCAAGGCGCAGAACGACGCCGTGGCGGCCGCGATCGACGCTGGGGCCGAGGCGGTCCCGGCGCTGCTCTTGCTGTTCGCCGAGCCCGAGGTGGCGCGACACCAAATCGTCTACGCGCTCGAGCGCATCGGCGACGCACGTGCAGTGGCAGTGTTCGAGGCCGGCCTCGACGATACCGACGAACGCGTGCGCGCCTATGCTGCGCGCGGCCTGGCCGGCATCGGACATCCCGGCGCGCTCGCCGCGCTGCTCGCAAAGCTGAACGATGCGGCCGATCCGCTGCATCTGGATCGCACACCGGCGGTCGACGCGCTGGCTGGCTTCGGCCTTGACGCGGTCGGCCCGCTGCTCGAGCGCATGCTCGACGACGATGCAATGACGCGGCTGCATGCGCAGCGTGCGCTGCAATTGATCGTCGCGCAGCGCCTCAGGGGCGTGTCTGCCGAGACGCTGCGCACGACCTGGCAGCAGCGCGGCGACTACGCCTGGGATGCCCACCCCGGTCCGAGGCGCGCCGCGGTCGAGGCGTGGCGGACTTGGCTCGATGAACAGCGGAAGTCATGATGGACGCGACTTGGTCGACCATGTCCGTCGGCGCTGCAAGCGTTCGCGAAGCCGCGGACGCGGCGCTCGACCGTCTCCAGCGGCAAGTCGAGCGCGGAAGCCTGCATGCGCATACCGCGCTCGGCGAGAGCTATGCACGCATCGGCGAGACGCAGGTGCTGCTGCACGGTCTGGTCGATGTACTGCTCGCCAAGGGCATGCTCGACGGCGAAGAACTCGCGGCCGCCATCGAGCCGGTACGACGCGAACTGCAGGCGCGCGGCGAAGCGCGTGGACCCGGACTGTCGATTCGCATCGAGGCGCCGCCGGACGAAGCGTCCGAAGGCGCTGCGGTCGACTGCGAGGCGCGCCTGCCGATCTGCCGCGCCGCGTGCTGCCGCCTCGAGTTTGCGCTCAGTGTCGACGAGATCGAGGCTGGGCATGTGCGATGGGATCTCGGGCGTCCGTACTTCATCCGCCATGAGCGCGACGGCTGCTGCACCCACCTCGGCGCTGGCGGCGGCTGCGGTGTCTATGCGCATCGTCCGGGTGTGTGCCGGCGCTACAGCTGCGAGCACGACACGCGGATCTGGAACAACTTCGATCGGATGGAGCTGAACACCGAGTGGATCGCCGCGCATCTCGGCGATTCGCCGGGGCCGCGTGCGCTGCAGGCGTGCATGCATGTCATCCCGCCTCCCCATGAATCCGCTTCCGCGATCGGAAAGTGCAAGACCTCATGAGTTCCTTCCCCAACTCCCCCAAGCTCATCAAGGGCGGTCTCGTGCTCGTCGATGCGGACACCGCGCGCGTGCTGTCGGTCATCTCGCTGCAATACAACAGCGATTCGCTGACGCGCACGCTGCAGGTGCAGACCACCGGCGGCCAGGCCGCCGACCGCGTCGAGCCGGTGCGCTTCAAGGGGCCGGCGGTCGAGACCTTCAAGCTCGATGCCGACATCGACGCCACCGACCAGCTCGAGTTCCCGGACCAGAACCCGAACGCCGGCCCCTTCGGCATCGCGCCGCAGCTCGCGCTGCTCGAGTCGCTGGTGCAGCCGAGCGCGGCGCAGCTCGCGGCGGTCGACGCGCAGGCCGCCTCGGGCACGCTGGAGATCGCGCCGATGCTCGCGCCGCTGGCGATGTTCGTCTGGGGCAAGAACCGCATCGTGCCGGTCAAGGTGACCGACTTCTCGATCACCGAAGAGGCGTTCGACCCGTCGCTGAACCCGATCCGCGCCAAGGTCAGCCTCGGCCTGCGCGTGATGTCCACCGACGACCTCGGCTTCTCGACCAAGGGCGGCAGCCTCTTCATGGCCTACCTGCAAAGCAGGGAGCAGCTCGCGAAGAAGCTGCAGTCGGTGAGCTTCGCAAGCTTGGGCATCGGAGGGATCGGCTGATGGACCCGGTACAAGCCTTTCTGCAGGCCAACGCGCTGACGCCGCCGGCCTTTGCGGCGACGAGCCGCTACTACGGCATTCCGACGTCGCAGCTCGTGCAGGCCGATGGCCGAACCGTGGTCTTCGTACAGCGGCGCTTTCTGCCGCCGCCGGAGAACTTCGCGCCGCTGCAGATCGTGACCGTGGTCGCCGGCGACCGGCTCGACAACCTGGCCGCGCGCTACCTCGGCGACGCGCAGCAGTCGTGGCGGCTCGCCGATGCGAACCGCGCGATGCAACCGGAGGCGCTGGTCGTCAACGCCGGCGCCACCTTGACCATCACGCTGCCGGAGGGCGTGCCGGGAGTCGTCGATGCCGGCTAGCCTCGCCAAGGGCATCCAGCTCACGCTGATGATGGGCCCGATCATCCCGCTGCCGGCACCCAGGGTGGTGCTGGACGCGCTCGACAGCGTCGAGGTGCACACCTCCGACGGCGCGGCGAGCGGCTTCCAGCTGACGTTCCAGTTCAACAGCAAGTCCGAGCTGAACACGATCTTCCTGATCGCCGCCGGCAACAGCGCGTCGCTCGCGACGCCGCCGCTGCGCGTGCTGCTGATCGTCACCTTGAACGGCACGCCGCAGCCGCTGTTCGACGGCGTGATGACGAATGTCGAAGTGCAGGCCGGCAGCCGGGGCTCGGCCGGCACCGTCACCGTCACCGGCGAGGACCTGACGAAGGTGATGGACATGCAGGACTTCAGCGGCCTGCCGTTCCCGGCGATGCCGATCGAAGCGCGCGTGGCGCTGCTGTGCGCGAAGTACGCGCCGTTCGGGATCATCCCGCTGCCGATCCCTATCCTCTTCCCCGACGTGCCGATCCCGATCGACAAGATCCCCGCGCAAAAGGGCACCGACCTGGCCTACATCCGCCAACTCGCCGACGACGTGGGCTACGTCTTCTACATCGAGCCCGGCCCGGTGCCGGGCACGAGCGTCGCGTACTTCGGCCCCGAAATCAAGATCGGCGTGCCGCAGCCGGCGCTCAACGTCGACATGGATGCGCTCACCAACGTCGAGTCGCTCAACTTCAGCTTCGACCCGACGAAGGGGGTGCTGCCGATCGTCTTCATCCAGAACCAGTTGACGCGGGTGCCGATCCCGATTCCGATCCCGAACCTCAACCCGCTGCAGCCGCCGCTGGGCGTGATCTCGACGCCGATCGCGAACCTGAAGATCCTGAAGGACACCGCCAAGCTGAACCCGATGCAGGCGATCTCGCGCGGCCTGTCGGAAGCCAAGAAGTCTCAGGACTCGGTGAGCGGCACCGGCAGCCTGGATGTGCTGCGCTACGGCCGCGTGCTGAAGGCGCGCGGACTGGTCGGCGTGCGTGGCGCGGGCATCGCCTACGACGGCCTGTACTACGTGCAAAGCGTACGCAGCACGCTCAAACGCGGCGAATTCAAGCAGAGCTTCACGCTGACCCGCAACGGGCTGGTGTCGATCACGCCGAAGGTGCCGGTATGAGCGAGAAGTTCTACGGCAAGTACCGCGGGCTGGTGTTGAACAACATCGACCCGATGCAGATGAACCGGCTGCAGGTGCAGGTGCCGGACGTCGGCGGGCTCATCCCGGCGACCTGGGCGATGCCGTGCGTGCCGGTGGCCGGCATCCAGAACGGCATGGTCGCGCTGCCGATGATCGGCTCGGGCGTGTGGGTGGAGTTCGAGCAGGGCGACCCCGACTACCCGATCTGGGTTGGCTGCTTCTGGGGCAGTGCGGCCGAGGTGCCGGTGCTGGCGAAGGCGACGCCGCCGGCGATTCAGGCGATCACGTTCCAGACGCCGCTGCAGAACGGCCTGACCATCAGCGACCTGCCCGGTCCGACGGGCGGGATCATGCTCAAGAGCGCGACCGGCGCGATGCTGATCGTCAACGACACCGGCATCTACATCCAGAACGGCAAGGGGGCGGCGATCACGATGATCGGGCCGACCGTCACCGTCAACAACGGCGCGTTGACCGTCGTCTAGGAGTGCACGATGCCCGGCCCTGTGCTTCACCTTGGCGCCACCGTGCTGTGCAGCCACGGCGGCCAGGCCATGCCGTCGGCGCCAAACCCGCGCGTGCTCGTGTCGGGCCAGCCGGTGGCGACCATGGCGGCACCGTATCTGGTGGCCGGCTGCGCCTTCGTGCCGCCGGGCGGCAACGGGCCCTGCGTGACGGCGCAATGGCTGGTGGCGGCGACCCGCGTCTTCGTCGCCGGCCAACCGGCGGTGCTGCTCGACAGCCAGGCGATCTGCACGCCGACCGGTACGCCGCTGCTGCCGGTGGTTGCGCAGACCCGCGTGATCGGGAGCTGACGATCATGACGACACCCAATGTCTCGCTGCCCTACCGTGTCGACGGTCGCGGCCGTACCGCCGCCGCGGACAGCAGCGACGCGCACATCCGCGACCTGATCGAAACGGTGCTGTTCACCGTGCCGGGCGAGCGCGTGAACCGGCCCGACTTCGGCTGCGGCCTGCTGCAACTCGTCTTCGCGCCGAACAGTGTCGAACTCGCCGCGACCTTGCAGGCGCTGGTGCAAGGCGCGCTGCAGCAGTGGCTGGGCACCTTGATCCGCGTCGAAGACGTGATCGCCGACAGCAGCGACGCGACGCTGTCGGTGCAGGTGCGCTACACCGTGCTCGCGACGCAGCAAAGCCGCAGCGCGAGCTTTACGCGGAAGGTGGCGTCATGAGCCGGGCCGAGCGCCGGGCCGCTCTCGAGCCGGCCCGCGCCAATCGCGAGACGCGACTGGCGCTCATGCCGTTCAAGCCGACGCAGATCCGCTTGGAGCCGCGGCATTCGCTCCCCGCTGGGGACCGGCGGGCGTACTCGTCCGACGAGGGGCTGTCATGAGCACAGGTCAATACGTGTGCCAGGCGCCGGGGCGCGTCGATGCGCTGCGTGATGCGGCGCGCTCGAGCCCGCCGCGGCTCATCAACGGCATCCAGTTCCTCGAGGTCGCACCCGGCCAGCGCCGACTCGACGTGACCTTCGTTCACTCGCTCGATCTCGTGCCGGCGGTGCCGCTGACGAAGGCCAACGTCGAGATCAGCGGCGGAACAAGGGTGCGCGATCCGGCCGTCACCGGCATCAGCTGGGCCGACAACGTGCTGTCGGTCGAGGTCGCGACCGCGGGCGACTTCTCGACCTATACGCTGCGCCTCGTCGCCAGTGCCGGCGTCGCGGCGCCGCCGCAGGGCATCGATCCGGCGCTGGCGCAGGTCGCGTTCAGCTTCAAGGTCGATTGCCCGAGCGACTTCGATTGCCGGCCTGACAAGACCTGCCCGCCGGCACCTGGCATCGGCCCGGTGATCGACTACCTGGCGCGCGACTACCAGAGCTTTCGCCGCCTGATCCTCGACCGGCTGTCCGCGCTGATGCCGAACTGGCGCGAGCGCAACCCGGCCGACCTGTGGGTGGCGCTGGCCGAAGCGATCGCATTCCGCGGCGACGAACTGTCGTACTACCAGGATGCGGTGGCCACCGAGGCGTACCTCGGCACCGCGCGGCAGCGTGTCTCGGTGCGGCGCCATGTGCGCCTGCTGGACTACGCGTTCCACGACGGCTGCAACGCCCGCGCATGGGTCGCGTTCGAGGTCGGCGCAGCGGCCGACGGTCTGACCCTGCCTGGCTGCGACCCGGCCACCGGCCTCGGCGGCACGATGTTGCTGACTCGTCTGCCGGGCCTGCCGACGACGCTCGCCGGCGACGGCGTGAAGACCGCGCTCGACGCTGGCGCCGAACCGTTCGAACTGCTCGAGCCCGTCACGCTCTACAGCGCGCACAACAGCATCCGCTTCCATACGTGGAGCGACGACGAATGCTGCCTGCCGCAGGGCGCGACCCAGGCCTTCCTGCGCGACGACGAAGCGAACCGGCTGCGCCTGCGTGCGGGCGACGTGATCGTGCTGCAGGCTCTCGCCAGCACGACGACCGGCCTCGCGGTCGACGCCGATCATCGCCAGCGCATGGCGGTGCGGCTGACGCATGTCGACCCCGAAGCACCGCTCACCAATGGCGTGCGCGGCGTACCACCGCTGCGGCGCGACCCGGTCACCGACCAGCCGTTCGTCGAGATCGTTTGGGGGGATGGCGACGCGCTGCCGTTCGCGCTGTGTCTGTCCAAGCGCATCGGCGGCGTGCTTGTCACCGACATGGCGGGCGCCGCGGCGAACGTCGCGCTCGCAGATCATGGCGGCACTGCACCGCGCTCGGATCAACTCGCCGCGCTGCCTGGCGGGCGCGTGCCGCGCTACCCGCTCGACCGCACCGCGATCGCGCCGCTCACGCAGCAGTCGCGCGTGAAGGTCGCCGGCAGCGACCAACCGGTGTTGGTCGATGTGACGGCCAGCGCGAGCGCGGCACTGGTCTGCGACATCGCCGACGTGCGCCCGGCACTGGGCGTGCGCAGCGAAGGCGACCTGCGGCGCTGGAACGCGGTCCCCGACCTGCTGGCCAGCGACGGCCAGGCGGCCGAGTTCGTCGTCGAGACCGAGAACGATGGCCACGCTGTGCTGCGCTTCGGCGACGGCGTGAACGGCCGCGCGCCGCTGGCGCGCGAAGGCCTGAACGCGCGGCTGCGCACCGGCAACGGTGCGGCAGGCAACGTCGGCGCCGAGGCGCTCGGCCACGTCGTCACGGCCATCGCCGGCATCACGCGGGTGTGGAATCCATTGGCCGCCGCCGGCGGCATCGACCCGCAGCCGCTCGCGCAGGCGCGCCTCTATGCCCCGCAGGCGTTCCGCCGCCAGGAGCGCGCCGTCACCGCCGACGACTACGCCGCGGTGACCGAACGCGAGCCGCGCGTGCAGCGCGCGGTCGCGACGCGCCGCTGGACCGGCAGTTGGATGACGATGTTCATCACCGTCGACCGCCGCGGCAGCGACGCGGTCGATGCCGCTTTCGAGGACGACCTGCGCAGATTCATCGAGCGCTATCGCCTCGCCGGCCACGACGTCGAGATCGATGCGCCGCGCTTCGTCGCACTCGACATCGAACTGCACGTCTGCACCAGGCCGGGCTACTTCGCGGCCGACGTGAAGCGGCGCCTCATCGATGTCTTCAGCGCCGAGCGGCGTCCGGGCGGCGGCACCGGCTTCTTCCACCCCGACCGCTTCACGTTCGGCCAGCCGGTCTACCTGAGCGCCGTGATCGCCGCGGCGATGGCGGTGCCGGGAGTCGACTACGTGACGCCGGTGCGATTCCAGCGCCTGGGCCGCAACCCGAACAACGAGATCGAGACCGGCCGCATGCCGATCGCGCGGCTCGAGATTGCGCGTCTCGACAACGACCCGAATGCACCTGAGAACGGGCGCATCCGCTTCGACGTCGACACCGGAGCCTGATGATGAACGACGCCACCGCATCGCTCGACGACTGTGGCTGCTGCAAGGGCTTGCAGGAGCCGCCAGCGGTCGACAACGCCCCGGGCCTGCCGGCGCTGCGCTATCGCGTCGACACCCAGCCGGGTTTTTATGCGCGCATGCTGCAAAGCCTGCCGCTGGTGCCGTCCGACCCCAACGAGCCCGATGCGCCGCGCCCGCTTGCCGCATTGCTGACGCGCGCGAGCGACGACCCGACGGTCGCTCTCGTCGACGCCGCGGCCTGCGTCGCCGACGTGCTGACCTTCTACCAGGAGCGCATCGCCAACGAAGGCTTCCTGCGCACCGCGACCGAACGGCTGTCGGTGCTGGAGCTGGCGCGGGCGATCGGCTATGAGCTGAAGCCCGGTGTCGCGGCGAGCGTCTACCTGAGCTTCAGCGTCGAGGATGCGCCCGGCGCACCCGGCGTCTGCACGCTGGCCGCCGGCACGCCGGTGCAGAGCGTGCCGGCGCAGGGCAAGTTGCCGCAGGTGTTCGAGACCAGCGACGAACTCCACGCGCGTGCCGAGTGGAACGCGCTGCAGCCGCGCCAGATGCGCCCCGCCGACATGGCGATCATCGACGTGCCCGGCAGCGACGGCGAGGCGCGCAAGGCGCTCGTGCTGCTCGGCCCGAGCGGCAGCTTTCCGCCCGAGACCGTCGGCCTGCATCAGAACCTGACGAGCGCCAGCCTGTTCCGCCTCGATCCGGGCTTGGCGGCCAGCCTGCCGATCGACGCGAGCTTCGATGCGATCGAAGTCGGCCGCGTCTACTTCACCGACGCGACCACCGGCGTAGCCGCCGGCGACCTGCTGCTGTTCGTCGCGAAGCTCGGCACCTCGCTCGTCAAGCTGATCCAACGCGTCGAAGCGGTGACGGTCGAATCGGCGCTGAAGCGGGTGCGGGTCGACGTCGCGGCCCTGCCCGATCCGAAGGCGCCGCCGCCGCCGCCGCCGGTCTTCACGGTGCCGTATGCGATCAAGCCGCTCTTCGCGTTCGCGCGGCCGCTGATCGGGGCGGTGAGCTTCACCGGCAGCAACATCACGTCGGCCGTCGTCAACCAGGCCTGGCGCGAGGCCGACCTGCAGGCCATGATCGGCATCCAGCGCTGGAGCGCGACGAGCCTCGTGCGGGCGATCCGCACCCAGCCGAGCGGCCCGCCGGTCGCGCCCGAGGCCGGGGCCTTCGCCTTCGGTGCGAAGGTCGGCTTCTTCGGCAACAACGGGCCGAAGTGGGCGATCCTGCCGAACTCGACGAACACCAACGAGACTGCCTATCCGGAAGGCTGGGACGCCGGCGATCCTGGCCTCGGCAGTTCGCGCACGATCTGGACCGATTCGCAGGGCAACCCGATCACGCCTAGCGCGTTCCTGGAGCGCGCCGTGCCTGGCATCAGCCGCGGCAGTTGGACGGTCTTCGATGCGCCCGAGGCACCGGCCACCGCCTACAGCGTGTTCGACGCGCGCGAAGCCTCGCGCGCCGACTACGGCCTGTCCGGCCGCGCGATGGCGATCACGCTCGCCGACGACAGCGGTGCCGTGTTGCCGACGCCTGCGACCGCTTTCCCGTTCCGCAGCACGACCGCCTACGTCGCGAGCCGCCAGCTCGCGTTGGCCGACCTGCCGATCGATTCGCCGGTCGGTCCGGGCGAGACGACGATCGAGCTCGACAGCATGGTGCTCGGCCTGACGGTCGGCTCGCCCGTAGCGCTGACCGGCGAGCGCGCCGACCTGGCAGGCGTCGATGCGGCCGAGATCGCGATCCTGAAGGACATCGTGCACGCCGACAGCCGCACGACCCTGACGCTGGAGCAGCCGCTCGTCTATTCGTACCTGCGCAGCACGCTGAAGATCAGCGCCAACGTCGTCCATGCGACGCACGGCGAGACGGTCAACGAGGTGCTCGGCAACGGCGATGCGTCGCAGCCGAACCAGAGCTTCGTGCTGAAGAAGCCGCCGACGACCTACCTCTCGGCGCCGACCGCGAGCGGCGTCGCCAGCACGCTCGAAGTGCGCGTCAACGGCGTGCGCTGGGACGAGCTGCCGTCGCTGTACGGCGCCGGCCCGAACGACCCCGTCTACACGACGCGCATCGCGAACGACGCCAAGATGACGCTGACTTTCGGCGACGGCGTGCAGGGCGCGCGCCTGCCGAGCGGTTCGGTCAACGTCGCGGCGCGCTACCGCAGCGGCATCGGTCCCGACGGCGAGGTCGATGCGGCGACGCTGACGATGCTGCGTGCCATGCCGCTCGGCCTGCGCGGCGTGACGAACGCGGTGCCGGCGAGCGGCGCCGAGGGCCCGGAGCAGTTGGCCGACGCGCGCCGCAACGCGCCGTTGACCTTGCTGACCTTCGAGCGCGTGGTCTCGCTGCTCGACTACGAGAACTATGCGCGTGCCTATCCAGGCATCGCCAAGGCGCGCGGCGATGTGCTGTGGATCGATGGCGCCTCGATGGTGTTCCTGACGCTGGCCGGCGCGACCGGCGGCGCGCCGGGCGACGATGTGCTGAGAAATCTCGGTCTGTCGATCGCTGGCGCGAGCGACCCGTCGCAGCGCTTCGAGGCCGCGGCGTTCGTGCCGCGCTACTTCAGCCTCGGCGCCGCCGTCGCGATCGACCCACGCTACGTCTTCGCGGATGTGCAGGCCGCGGTGCAGAGTCTGCTGCTCGTGTCGTTCGGCTTCGATGCGCGGGATCTGGGCCGGTCGGTCACGGCCGCCGAAGTGATGGCGCTGATCCACACCGTGCCGGGTGTGGTCGCGGTCGACCTGACCGAACTGCTGCCGTACAGCGACGACGCACCGCCCGCCAACACGGTGCTCGACGCGGTGCCCGCCTTCGGCGCGCGCTTCGACGTCGCGACGAAGGTCCGAACGCCGGCCGAATTGCTGCTGATCAACCCGGCAGGCATCACGCTGACGGAGATGGCGCCATGAGCCTTTACATGCCCGAGCGGCTCTACAAGCTGCTGCCGGCGTTCTATCGGGTGCGCGATGTCGACCAGGGCGAGCCGCTGCGCGCGTTGCTGGCGGTGATCGAAGGCGAGCTCGAACGTATCGAGGCCGACACCTCGGTGCTCTATGACAACTGGTTCATCGAGACCTGCGACGAATGGGTCGTGCCGTACATCGGCGACCTGCTTGGCGTGCGGCCGATCCGCGCGATCGAGTCGGCCGGCGTCAGCGCGCGCGCCTACGTGGCGAACACCATCGCCTACCGGCGCCGCAAGGGCACCGCGGTCGTGCTGGAACAACTGGCGCGCGATGTCACCGGCTGGCCCGCGCGTGCGGTCGAGTTCTTCACGCGGCTGGCGACCGCGCAACACATGAACCACGTGCGGCTCGAACCGACCGCGACGCCGGGCGTGCGCGATGCGGCGCTGGCCGAGCTGGCCGACAGCGCGTTCGACCCGTTTTTGCACACACTCGAAGTGCGCAATGCGGCGACGCGCGGCGGGCGCTTCAACGTGCCGAACGTCGGCATCTATCTATGGCGGCTGCGCAGCTATGCGGTCGGCGCCGGCGCACCCGGCGACGAATCGCCCGACTTTGCGAGCGCACGCAGGGTCGGTGCGTACTGGACGATCCATCCGGCCGGCATCGACTCACCACTCTTCAACAACGCGCGCACCGAGACGACGATCACTCATCTGGCGGGGGAAGAAAACGTGCCCGGTGCGCTGCGCCGGCTGGCCCTGCACGCCGAGCTCGAACGGTTGCGCGTGGAAATCGCCACACCGGCGCCGGTGTTCATGACCGAAGCGGATCCGGTGCTGCGGGTCTTCGTGCAGTTGGCGGGCGAGAGCGCGCCGGTCGAGGTGCGGCGCGAAGACATCTACCTCTGCGAGATACCCGACGACGTCGAGCTTGCCTCGCCGGTGCCAAGAGTGCTGGCGCTCGACCCATCGCGCGGCCGGCTCGCGTTTCCTGCAGCGCTGACGGTGCAGCAGGTCTGGGTGCAGAGCAGCTACGGATTCTCGGGCGACCTCGGCGGCGGCCCATACGACCGCAGTGCCGCGGTGCGCGCCGCGAACCAGACGGTCGCGATCGACGTCTCGGCGGCCGGCAACGTCGGCGGCTTCTTCGACATCGAGGTCTGGCAGGTCGGCGTCTCGCACCTGACGCCGGACGACGGCAGCGGCAACTTGTTCGCGTCGCTGCGCGAAGCCGTCGCTGCGTGGAACCTGCAGCCGCCCGGCACGACCGGCGTCATCGTGCTGATGGACAGCCTGAGCGACCATGCCGATGACGGCGGCGGTCCGGTCGAGATCGAGATCGGCGAGCGTTCGCAACTGCTGATCGTGGCGGGCGAATGGCCGCTCGAGGCCATCCCCGGTGCGCCGCCCGGCAGTGTGCAGCGCGTGCCCGGCCATTTCGACGCGCATCAGATTCGCGCCCACCTCGTCGGCGACCTTGTCGTGCGCGGCAGCGCGGCGGCCGAATCGGACAACGCCGGCGCCTGCTTCATCAACGGCCTCATGCTCGAAGGGCAGCTCAGCGTCGCGCCGGGCAACCTCGGCAGCCTGGGACTCGCGCATTGCACGCTGATTCCGGGGCGCGGCACGCTGAGCGTGCAAGCCGGCGGCAACGAGCGGCTGACGCTCACCGTCGAGCGCTCGATCTGCGCGGCGATCACGGTGCCGGATCCGATTCGCGGCATCATGATCAGCGACAGCATCGTCGGCGACGACGCCGGCTCGCCCGACCTCAGTGTCGATGCGCCGCAGACCGCGCTCGGCGCGCTGCGCACGAGCTTCTTCGGCGGCGTGATCGCGCAGACGCTGAACGCCTCCGACTGCATCTTCGATGGCGTCGTCCACGCGCTGCGCCGCCAGACCGGCTGCGTGCGCTTCAGCTACGTGCCGCCGGGCTCCGCCGTGCCGCGGCGCTACCGCTGCCAGCCCGAGCTGGAGATCGCGACGCGCATCGCCGCCTTGCGCCAGGCTGCGCTGCCCGCGCTGCCGCCGGCCAGCGCCGAGCACGCGATCCGCATCGAAGCGGCTGCGCTGATCCGCCCGCTGTTCGAGTCGCGCCGCTACGGCGACCCGGGCTTCGGCCAGCTCGAACTGCGCTGCGCCGCGCAGATCCGCAGCGGCGCCGAAAGCGGCGCCGAGATGGGCGCCTTCGAGTTCCTGAAACAGCCGCAGCGCGAAGCGAACCTGCGCGATGCGCTCGACGAGTACCTGCGCTTCGGTCTCGAAGCGGGGCTCTTCTTCGTCACCTGACGTTCACGCACGACCACTGAAGAGGGCTGCCATGAAAGGCGATCTGTCCCGCAACACTTTCGACCGCGCGCTGCACTACAGCGCGGTGCGGCTGCAGCAGGGCCGCATCGTCACCGATGCCGATTGGAACGAGCAGGCCGACCTGACGCG
>CAZVNC010000013.1:0-15741 GCA_964628305.1 uncultured Ideonella sp. | reverse complement strand
GGCACCGGCTGGGCGGTCGGCGATGGCGGCACCGTGCGCCGCACGACCAACCAGGGCGCGAGCTGGACGGTGCAGAACGCCGGCACGCTGAACACGCTGCGCGGCGTCGCGGTGTTCGATGCCGACCATGCCTGGGCGGTCGGCGACGGCGGCATCGTCGTCTCGACGACCGACGGCGGCGCGGCCTGGGGCCTGGCGCAGACCGATGCGGCGCGGCTCTACGCGGTGCACTTCATCGACGAGTTCACCGGGTGGGCGGTAGGCCTTGGCGGCGCGATCGTCGCCACCACCGACGGCGGCCAGACGTGGGCGTCCGTCGCGAGCGGCACCACGTCGCATCTGCGCGCGCTCGCCGCTTTCGGCACCACGCTCGCCTGGGCCGCGGGCAGCGGCGGCACCATTGTGCGCAGCGACGATGCGGGCGCGACCTGGCTGCCGTGCGCGACGCCGTCGGCGGCGGCGCTGTACGCGATCGCCTTCCGCGACGCCGACGAAGGCTGGGCGGCGGGCGAGGGCGGCACGCTGCTGCACACCACCGACGGCGGCGCGAACTGGGCGCTCGAAGACGCCGGCACGAGCGCGAACCTGCGCGGGCTGTCGTTCTTCGGCGGCGACGCGGGCTGGCTGGTCGGCGACGCCTCGACTGCGCTGCGCGTCGGCGGCGGCTCGCCCGACGTGGCAGACCTCGCGCTGCCGGCCGTCAATCTGTCGATAACGCCGGGCCGCTTCTATGCGAACGGCATGCTGTGCGAGCTCGAAGCGCGCGCATCGTATGCCCACCAACCGGACGGCGGCGCGGCCGAGCGGCTTGCGCCGGGTGCCTATCTGATCTACCTCGACGCGTGGCAGCGCCATCTGTCGTCGCTCGAAGCACCGCCGATCCGCGAGGTCGCGCTCGGCGGCGTCGACACCGCGACGCGTGCGCGCACGATCGCGCAGGTGCGCGCGCTGGCGCTGCCGGCTGCGAGCCCATTCGATTGGAACTGCGATTCGTCGATTGCGGCCTGGGATGCGCTCGTCGATGCGCCCAAGCCGCGGCTTGCGGCGCGCGCCGAGCCTCAACTGGCGGCGGCCAACCTGTGCGAGATCGCCGCGACCGCCGGATACCGGCGCCTCGAGAACCAGCTCTACCGGGTCGAGGTGCACGACGGCGGCGCAGCGCCGACCTTCAAGTGGTCGCGCGAGAACGGCTCGGTCGCGTATGGCGTCGTCAGCGTCAGCATCGACAGCGCGCTGCAGCGCACGACGGTGCGCCTGGCCGCGCGCGGCCGCGACACGAATCTCGACCTTGCGGTGCACGACCGTGTCGAACTGCTCGACGACGATGCCGAACTGATGCACCGCTCCGGCAGCTTCTTCGAATACCTGAACGACGGCAACGATGAACTGGAGCTGGTGCTCGCCGGCGTGCCGGACGGCACGATCGGACAGGATCCGTCGCGCCATCCGATCCTGCGGCGCTGGGACCACGTGCCGGCGCTGGCCGGCACGAACCTGATGCCGATCGTCGAAGATGTGTGGATCGACCTCGAGGACGGCGTGCAGGTGCGCTTCGCATCGGGCGGCACGTACCGGCCGGGCGACTATTGGCAGATCCCGGCGCGCACCATCAGCGCCGACGTCGAGTGGCCGCACGACGACGACGGCGACCCAGTGGCGCAACCGCCGGCCGGCATCGCCGACGCGTACTGCCGGCTCGGCATCGTCGAGGTGGACGGCGACGGCAGCGTGACGATCGTCAGCGACTGCCGCGAGCTGTTCCCGCCGCTGACCGCGATGGAGCAGTTGCTGTACGTCTCGGGCGACGGCCAGGACGCGGCGCCGAATGCGCTGCTGCCGCAGCCGCTCGCGCTGCGCGTTGCGCGCGGCAGCGTCCCGGTCGCGGGAATGGGCATCCGCTTCGAGGTCGAGACCGGCGGCGGCAGCGTCGGCGCGGGCGGTTCGCTGTTCGAGACCGCGACCGATGGCGACGGCCAGGCTGAATGCGACTGGACGCTGGGTCCGGATGCCGCCGCGCCGGGGCGCTTCCAGCGCGTGCGTGCCAGCCTGCTCGATGCCGACGGCCAGCCGGTGCCGGGCCAGTGGCTGGTGTATGGCGCGACGGCGACGCTCACGCTCGTCTATGTGGGTGGCGACGGCCAGCAGATTGCGGCCGGCGGCACGCTGCCGAACCCGCTCGAGTTTCGCGTCACGAACGGCGGCGACGGCATCGCCGGCGTCGTGCTGCAGGCGAGCGTGGAGCAGGGCGGCGGGGCACTCGTCGGCCCATCCAGCGTGACGACCGATGCCGAAGGCTATGCCTCGGTGCGATGGCGCATCGGCAGCGGCGGCGCACAGAGCCTCGCGGTCCGGCTGGCCGACGACGATGGCCGCGAACTGCAGCGCCTGAGCTACGGCGCGGCCGTTGCGCAGGCCGGCACGGGCGGCGGTTGCGACATCACCGTCGGCCCCGGCGGCCAGTTCGAGCGGCTCGATGGCGAATTGCTCGCCCGCTTGCTCGAGCAGAACCGGGGCGCGGTCTGCGTCTGCCTGATGCCTGGCACGCACCGGATCGACAGCCTCGTGCTGGAGAGCCCGGACCGCACCGCCCGGTTGTCCATCCACGGCTGCGGACAACCGACGACGCTGCAGGTGGCAGGCCGCTTCCTGATCCGCGGGCTCGCCTCGCTCGAGCTGCGCGATCTGGCGATCGTCATGGCCGAGAGCGGCCTGTTGCTGCAGTCGATCGTGGACCTGAGGCTGTCGGGCCTGGTGATCGGCAGCCGAAGCGCCGAACTCGGTGGCCCGCTGCTGCAGGTCAGCGGCGCGACCCGCCTGCGCGTGGCCGGCTGCCAGGTCGGCTTGGCGCAGCGCGCCTCGGCGGTGTTCGACGGCGTTGCGGCCGAGTGCTACATCGGCGGCAACACCTTCCTCGGGCCACTTTCCTTCTACGGCATGCCCGGCCGCGATCCGTCGCGCGAACTGATGGACCGCTTCGGCGACGGCCAGCGCACCCAGCTCGAGGGGCGCGGCAACCTGCACCTGGTGGACAACAGCCTGCAACTGTTGACGATCGGCGAGGCAACCGTCACGCAACTGCTGCAGCAGCAGACCGCGACCGTGTTTCAGAGCGTCTCGATGCAGGGCAACACCTTCGCCGTGCAGAGCAACGTGTTCGTGAGCCAACTGCTGAGTTGCACCGGCAACAGCTTCCTGGCGCCGCCGCGGGACGGCTCGACACCGTACGGCGTGCTGGTGGTGACGCGGGCGGCGGCCGCAGGCAACGTTGCGGTGGTGAATGGCGACCAGGCGATCCTGCGCTTCCTGATCCCGTCCAACGGCGGCTTCAGCGGGGCGGCGAATCAGGTGTTCACGTCGCCGACCTCGACGCCGTAGGCGGCTGCAGGCGCACGATGCCGTAGCGCGCAATGCGAACATGAACGCCGCTGCCGCGTTGCCCGAGCACTTCGCGCAGTACCGCGACCGCCATCGCGGCGCCAGCATCGTCGTCTGCGGCTGCGGCGAATCGCTCACCTTGCTCGAACAGCCCGAGCGCTGGCTGACGATCGGCGTCAACGACGTCGGACGGCACTTCACGCCCGACTACCTGGTGGTCGTCAACGAGCGCCGGCAGTTCTCGCGCGAACGCTACCTGTATGTCGAGCAAACGCAGGCGAGGGCGGTGTTCACGCAACTCGCGAGGCTCGAACTGCCGCGCTCGCACGTGGTGCGTTTTCGGCTCGGGCGGCGCGGCGGCGTCGAACGTGCCGACGCCGACACGCTGCACTACTCGAACAACTCGCCGTACGTCGCCGTGCAGCTCGCGCGCCACCTCGGCGCAGCACGCATCGGGCTGATCGGCGTCGACTTCGGCGAGCAGCACTTCTTCGGCGCGACCGGCCGCCATCCGCTGGCCGCCCAGTTGCCGCAGATCGAGCGCGAGTACTCGGCGCTGGCGCAGGCGTGCCGCGACGACGGTGTCGAGCTGGTGAACCTCAGCCCGACGAGCCGCCTGGCCGCGCTGCCGCGCATGGCCCTTGCGGACTGGGCGAGATCGACCGCGGCGGACGGGCCGGCCGCAACGGCGCCGGCGCGCGTGCAGCCCTGCAGCGGACGCCGCCTCTTCTGCGTCCACTACCGCTTCCTGTCGTGCGGCACGGTGTTCGAGACCGGCCTGCGCGAAGCCGCCGCGACGCTCGGGGTCATCGCCGAGCACGCCGACTGGGACGACGCCGGGCTGGCGCAGAAGATCGAGCGCTTCCGCCCCGATCTGCTGTTCGTCGTCCACGGGCGGCGCTTCGTGCAACGCTGGGGCAAGCGCTTCGCAGGCATCCGCTCGGCGGTCTGGCTGCTCGACGAGCCGTACGAGGTGGACGACACGGCGGCGTGGTCGCAGCACTTCGACCTCGTCTTCGTCAACGATGCGTCCACGCTCGCGCGCCACCGCCATGCGCACGAACTGCCGGTGGCTTACGCGCCGCGCCTGCACCACGGCGACCCCGAGGCCAAGCGGCCGTACCGCGTCGGCTTCATCGGCGGCGCCAATCCGTCGCGCGAGCGGATGCTGGCCGGCCTGGCGCGGCGCGGCCTGCTCGACTACGTGGTCGGCGGGCCGTGGCGCGAACCCGGCCTCGTCGGGTCGTGCCTGGCGCCGAACATCCCCGCCGAGCGCACCGCGGCGCTTTACCGCGATACCGCGATCGTCGTCAACGTGTTTCGCGACCGCCATCACTACAACCGCGGCGGCCTGAAGGCGGTGGCGATGAATCCGCGCGTCTGCGAGGCGCTGGCCTGCGGTGCGCTCGTCATCAGCGAGCCGCGCGAAGAACTCGCGCGCCTCGTGCCGGAACTGCCCACTTTCACGAACGAAGCCGAGGCGGCCGCATTGATCGAACGCTTGCTGGCCGATCGCGCCAAACGATTGGCCGTGCAACGTGCGTGTGCCGCCCGGCTGGCCGACGCCACTTATGCCCAGCGATTGAGGACTGTCATGGACCACTCCCTGCCCGCTACGGATCCTGCGCCGCCGCCGTTCGCGTTCGATCTGCCGCGCTCGGCGATCGACGATCCGCGCGCGCCGCAGCGCGTCGTGCCGTTCGACGACGCCTGGGACGATGTCGGCGGCGTCGCGCGCCGCTCGAGCGACGGCAGCATCGTGCTCGACTGCGGCCCGCAGCGCGGCCCCGGGTTCGAGCGCGGGCTGACGAGCCGTTCTCGTTTCGAGGCCGTCGACCTGAGCTTCGAGGCCTGTCTGGAACCGGGTGCCTGCCTGCTCGCGAAGGTCCAACTCGCCGACCGCACCGACCAGACGAGCAACTCCTATCACCTGCACGCCGACGAGCGGCGCGCCTATCTCGCGCGCCACGACCATGTGTTCCGCCAGATCGAGTCGCCGCGCTGCGCGTGGACGCGCTTTCGCATCGTCTGCAGCGACGGCGTGCTCACGCTCTGGCGCAACGACCGGCTGCTGCACCGGGTGCGCGACCGCATGCTGTCGGCCGGCCATGCCTTCGTCGGCGCCCAAGGCGGCAGTTTGCGGCTGCGCGAGCTGAAGCTCGCGGCGGCCGGCGAGGCACGCGCGCGCACCGCGGCGGCCGACGAGGCGGACGAACTGCTGCCGGTGCGTTCGACCGCGCCCAGGTTATCGATCGTCACCACCGTCTATGACCGGACCGAATGCCTCGAGCGCTGCATCGCGTCGGTGCAACGGCTCGAGTTCCGCGACCACGAGCACCTCATCGTCGCCGACCATCCGCCGCCGCAGGTGTTGGCGCGCATCCGCGCCATCGTCGAAGCAGCCGGCGATCCGCGCGTCGGGCTGCACAACCTGAGGCGCCGCCACAACAACTGGGGCATCGCGCCGGCCGCCGCCGGGCTGCGTCGTGCGCGCGGCGAGTTCGTCGCCTTCCTGTCGGACGACAACGGCTACCTGCCCGACCATTTCGATCCGCTGGTGCGCCTGCTCGACCGCGACGCCGCGCTCGGCTTCGTCTACAGCTCGTGCCGCTACGACGGCCGACTCGTGCTCAGCCACCCGGTGCCGCGCCCGGGTCGCTTCGATCTCGGCCAGCCGCTGTTCCGCCGCGAGTTGTTCGAACTCCATCTGGGCGACGATCTGCCGTTCGACATGATGGCGTGGGACTGGCACCTCGTCGACACCTTGATGCGGCGCGGCGTGCGCTGGCGGCATGTGGACCGGCAGAGCTTCATCTTCCGGCTCGCGAAGTACCCGCAGTTGATGGCGGCCTGAATCTGCCCGCCGCGCGGACCATGATCTCGTACTGCATCGCTCTCTACCGACCGATCTACGCGCGGCTGCTGCTCGCCGATCTGGCGCGCAAGACGACGGCGCCGTACGAAATCCTTGTCTGGCTGAACGTTGCCGATGAAACGCTGGAGAACGAGATCGCGGCGGCAGCAGCGCAGGGCGTGCCGCTGCGCATCGTCGGGCGCACGCCGGAAAACATCGGCATGACCGCGTACCGCGCGCTCTTTCGCGCAGCACGCTTTGCGCTGATCGCGCAGATCGACGACGACGTGGTGCGGCTATCGCGCGGCATCGCCGAGCGCGCCGATCGTCTGTTCCGGCGTTTTCCCACCGTCCGCCAGATCGTTGCCGACGTCTGGCAGGACGAACACACCACCGGAGCGCGTCCGCCCCTGGATCAGTACCGTGCCTACGACGCGGGCGAGGGCCTGATGAGCGGGCCGATCGATGGCTGGTTCTCGGTCTACCACCGCAGCACCCTGCCGCTGCTGATGGCGCTGCCGTACCAAGCCTACTTCCCGCTGGGGGCTGCGGCGCGGGCGCGCCTCGCGCGCCGCGGCCAGCACGGCCTGCTGGACCTCGGGATGAAGGTGTTCCACGTCATCGGGCCGCAGTACGCCGAGGCCTTCGGGATGCTCGATGCGGAGATCGAAAAGTATCGCCGCCTCGGCCGCGCCGATATCGTCGACTGGTACGCAGCTTGGCGTCGGCTGCCTGGGCGGATTGGTCCGGACGCCGACCGCATCGCGAACATCAGCGCGGCGATCGACGCGCTCGACGGCAGGTGCCGAAGTGACATGCCGCGCGGTTGAGCGACGGGCGCGTTTCGACCGCGTGGATGGGGCCGGGTCAAGGCCCGCAGAAGCCCGGCGCGAATCCACTTGCCCGCACGACTGCATCGCCGGCGATTGCGCGAGGGGCTGATAGCGACTGCCGCAGCCGCCTCGCGCAGCGGCGCAAAGCCGCTGCCTTACGGCACGCGCCTTGTTCAGTCCTGCCGGCGGCGACGCACCGTGGCGCCAAGCGCGGCAAGGCCGAGTGCAAAGAGCGCGTAGGTGCCGGGCTCCGGCACCACGGGCGTGAAGCTGAAGTCGTCCCAGCCGATGCCGTTCTCAGCCGACGGGTCGTTCAGGATATTGACGATCTCGAGGCGGGTGATGTTGGCGTAGGCGCCGAGGTCGACGAACTTGTTGCCTGCGCCGCCGAGCCCAATCAGTTGCACCGTGGTCGTATAGACGCCGTTCTGGAAAATCCTAAAGTCCGCGTCCGGGCCGGCGAAGTTCGGCTCGATGGCCCAGAACGTCAACCCGTTCACTGCAGTCGCGAAGTCGAGGTAGGTGTCCGGCAGGCAGATCGCACCGCCCGCAAGGGCGTTTGCGCACAGGATGTTGCCGCCGCCGAAGGCGTAAGCGTAGTTCGCGTTGCCGGGGCTGGACGAAAACGTCACGCCCGCGTACTGGTTCGTCACCACGGTGCCGGGCGTCAAATCGTCGAAGGTGATGACGGTCGCCGCCTGGGACCAGCAAGCGGACGCGAACAGTGCAGCAGCGAATGCGGTAGCGCGAATCCCGTTCTTCATGTCGGACTCCTGTGATCTGTAGCCGTGACCGCAAAGGCTTACCGGCACTGCGCCAGCGGCCACGCGGGAGACGATGGTAGGCGCGCTCGGCATCGGCCGACATCCCCAATCCAAGGGATGTGCGAAGAGTCCATTGCGTTGCCGGTGCCGTCCGTACTCACGCGATCGCCCTCTGGAATCCGCGCCCATGCGTCGTTGGCGGATCGCGCTCAATTCCCTCTGCCGCCTGCGATTGCGCGAGGCGTCTGGCGCCTTCCGCTGCGCACCTTGAAGTTCGCCTCGTCCTGTTTGGCCCCGCGCAAGTGCACTTTGTGCGCCCGAGCCCTTGCCGATGCAAAAATCCCTTGCGGACGGAAATGGAATAATAGTAAAATGGTACCGTAATACCTTAATAGCGGAACCAAACCATGGCCATGCACGTCGTCGTCTGCATCAAGCAAGTGCCTGACTCGAGCCAGATCCGCGTCCATCCGGTCACCAACACAATCATGCGCCAGGGCGTGCCGGCGGTGGTCAATCCGTTCGACCTGATCTCGCTGGAGGAGGCGCTGCGCATCAAGGAGGCTGTCGGCGCCCGGGTCACCGTGCTCAGCATGGGGCCGAAGATGGCCGTCGACGCGCTGCGCAAGTGCGTGTCCTACGGCGCCGACGACGCGATCCTGATCACCGATCGCGTCTTTGCCGGGTCGGACACGCTGGCCACTTCCTATGCCCTGGCTTCGGCGATCCGCACCATCGGCAAAGAGCAGCCGGTCGACATGGTGTTCTGCGGCAAGCAGACGATCGACGGCGATACCGCGCAGGTCGGACCCGGCATCGCGCGCCGGCTCGGCCTGCAGCAACTCACCTACGTTTCGCACATCGAGCACGTCGATCCCGAGGCGCGCGAGATCGTCGTGCATCGCCGCGCCGAGCGGGGCGTGCAGGTGATGAAGACGCGGCTGCCGTGCCTCGTCACGATGATGGAGGGCGCCAACACGATCCGCTTCGCCGACATGGACGACATGTTCCGCGCCGCGCGCTGCAAGGTGCTCGAGTGGGATCACAAGGCAGCCGGGATCGAGGATCTCGCGCGCTGCGGCCTAAAGGGTTCGCCCACGGTCGTGAAAAAGGTGTTCGCGCCGCCGCCGCGCGCGACGAAGCCGGAGATCCTCGACGCTGCCGGCAAGCCGCCGCGCGAAGTCGTCGACGCGTTGCTCGGCAAGCTTTTCGCGAAGCGGCCGGAGCTCGAACAGGAGATGCAGCCATGAGCAACGACGAGCCATCCGCCACCCAGGCTGCGGCCGCCAAGCGACGCGGCAGCGGCGTCGACCTCGATGCCTGGAAGGGCGTGTGGGTCGGCATCGAGCTCGAGCGCGGGCGCGTGCATCCGGTTTCATGGGAACTGCTGGGCGAGGGCCGCAAGCTGGCCGACCACCTGGGCGTGCCGCTTTCGGGCGTCGTGCTCGGGCCGGACGAGCCGGCCACCGGCGAGGCCTGCGCCGAAGCCATCCGGCACGGTGCCGATACGGTCTACGCGGTGCGTCATCCGGTGCTCGCGCACTACCGCACCGATCCGTACACCTGGGCGCTGACCGAACTGGTCCAGCGCCACCGGCCGGAGATCCTGTTGCTGGGCGCCACCACGCTCGGGCGCGATCTCGCCGGTGCGGTGGCGACCACGCTGGGCACCGGACTGACGGCCGACTGCACCGAGCTGCGCATCGACGACGAGACGCGCAGCCTCGCGGCGACCCGACCGACCTTCGGCGGCACCCTGCTGTGCACCATCCACACCCTGGAGTACCGGCCGCAGATGGCGACGGTGCGTCCGCGCGTGATGGCGATGCCGGCGCGCGACGCCGCCCGCAGCGGAGCGGTCGTGACCGAGGACGTGGCGCTGTGCGAGGACGACGTGATCACCAAGATCCTGTCCTACATTCCCGACGCCGAAGCCGACAAGGCCCAGCTCGCCTATGCCGACATCGTCGTGGCTGGCGGGCGCGGCCTGGGCAAGCCCGAGAACTTCCGCCTCGTTCGCGAGCTTGCCGAGGTGCTGGGCGCCGAGTACGGCGGCAGCCGTCCGGTGGCGCAGGCCGGCTGGGTGAGCGGCGAGCGCCAGATCGGCCAGACCGGCAAGACGATCCGTCCGCGCCTGTACATCGCGGCCGGCATCTCCGGCGCGATCCAGCACCGGGTCGGCGTCGAGGGCGCCGACGTGATCATCGCGATCAACACCGACCCGAAGGCGCCGATCTTCGAGTTCGCCACCTATGCGATCGTCGGCGACGCACTGCAGATCCTGCCCGCGCTGACCGAGGCGCTGCGCGAGCGCATCGGGCACGCCGTGGCGGCCTGACGCGCCGGCACGACCCTCACGAGGAGACCAGACATGGCTGAAAAGTTCGACGCCATCGTGATCGGCGCCGGCCCGTCCGGCAACACCGCCGCCTATCTGATGGCCAAGGCCGGCATGAAGGTGCTGCAACTCGAACGCGGCGAGTATCCCGGTTCGAAGAACGTGCAGGGCGCGATCATGTACGCCGACGCCCTCGAGGCGGTGATCCCCAACTGCCGCAAGCACGCGCCCTTCGAGCGCGCGGTGCTCGAGCAGCGCATGTGGCTGATGGACGATCGCTCGCACGTCGGCTCGCACTTTCGCGGCGCGGTCGACGAAGACGAGCAACCGACCCGCTACACGGTGATCCGGGCCAACATGGACCGCTGGCTCTCGGGCAAGGTGCAGGACGCCGGCGCGCTTCTGATCTGCGAGACGACCGTGCTCGAACTGATCAAGAGCGGCAATCGCGTCATCGGCGTGCGCACCGACCGCGCGCGCGGCGACATCTACGCCCCGGTGGTGGTGCTTGCCGACGGGGTGAATTCGCTGGTCGCGACCAAGTCGGGCCTGCGCCCGGCCGTGCGCGCGCAAGAGGTGGCGCTGGCCGTCAAGGAGATGCACTTCCTGCCCAAGCACACCATCGAGGAGCGCTTCAACCTCTCGGGCAACGACGGCGTCGTGATCGAGATGCTCGGCAAGATCACCCGCGGGATGGTCGGCACCGGCTTCCTCTACACGAACAAGGAATCGATCTCGGTGGGCATCGGCTGCATGGTCGACGACATCAAGGCGGCGCGGGTCACCCCGTTCCAGTTGCTCGAGGAGATGAAGAACCATCCGTCGGTCAAGCCGCTGCTCGCCGGGGCCGAAGTCAAGGAGTACTCCGCGCATCTCATCCCCGAGGGCGGCTACAACGCGATCCCGGTCGTTCATGGCGAAGGCTGGGTCATCTGCGGCGACTCGGGCGGCTTCGTCAACGCGGTGCACCGCGAAGGCTCCAACCTCGCGATGACCACCGGCCGGCTCGCCGCCGAGACCATCATCGGCCTGCGCGACCAGGACAAGGACTACTCGGCAGCGAACCTCAAGCGCTACCGCAAGGCGCTCGAGAGCAGCTTTGTGATGAAGGACCTGAAGAAGTACCGCGACGTGCCCAAGATCCTGCACGCCAACCGCCAGTTCCTCACCACCTACCCCGAACTGCTCAGCCGCTCGGCTCACACCATGCTGAAGGTCGACGGCATCGACAAGCGCAGCAAGGAAAAGCAGATCAAGCGCGACTTCGTTTCGACGCGATCGCGCTTCGGGTTGTTCGGCGATGCGATCAAGCTGATGAGGGCGATGCGATGAGCAGCAAAGTCGAGGAACGGCTGTTCGAGAACCGCTACCGCGTCGACGAGGGTCACGCGCACGTCTCGATCAAGGATCCCGATGTCTGCCAGACCTGCGTGACGCCCGCGTGCACCTGGGCCTGCCCGGCCAGTTGCTACAGCCAGGCCGATGACGGCCGCGTGACGCTGACGACCGATGGCTGCCTGGAATGCGGCACCTGCCGGCTGGTGTGCGACGAGCACTTCAACGTCGAGTGGTCGTATCCGCGCGGCGGCTACGGCGTGCTCTACAAGTTCGGGTAGGCATACCGCGCAGAGCCGGATCGACGCCGAGAGGTTGCTTCGTGGCTTGACCCTGGTCGACCTGCCTTTGCCGGTGGTGGAGCGGACCATCGAGTTGCGGTCCCAGCGGGCGATCTAGTTGCCGGACGCGGTCATCGCCGCGAGCGCCCGGGTCGGCGGGCTGAGCTTGGTCACCCGCAACATCCAGGACTTCGCGCCGGAACGGTTCGTGCCGACAGCGACGGCAGCATGCTGGGCAGTCGCTTCGTCGTCTCGCTGGCGCTGCCCGAGCGTACTCACACGATGCCGGTTGGCGCCCTCGCTGGGGGTTTGTGAAGCGCTCACTGCATCGAGTCGGCTTCCCGTCCGGGGCGTGTCCGCGGGCATGTTGAAGCTCCAACATGCCGATAGTATGTTCATGTGCCGCTATTTCGCGGGCACATGACAAGACGGGTGCCCCACAGGATTTGCTCTCACGAACTGCGCTACCAGTCTCTGTTCAACCCGGGCCGGGCGCTGAGCTTTCCTTGTGACGCCAAGGGCCGCGTCCAGTTGGATTTGCCGGGCGACCGCGCCCTGGCGAACTACCTGTACGCCCGCGTCGTCGTCGGCCGGGAATACGCGATTGCGCGCGTGAGCGTCATACCTTCGTAGAGAACGCGGGCCGCGCCGGGCCCTGCCGGACCGGTTCCGCCTGCGAGTGACGGGACGCGACTCGCCATCTTGCGCGGCAGCGCCCTGCGGTCCTCGGCCGTAGTGAGTCGCTTTTTATCGCGTTCCTCAGCATGTGGGTCAGGAACTGGCGCGACCGTTCGGGCGCGCCGAAGGGATCGGGCTACGCGCTGAGTAGCTCGCCGATGGGCTTGAAGTCGTCGACGCGGTCGCAGATGGCCTTCACGACGATCAGCAACGGGGCACCCAGCAGCAAGCCCCAGATGCCCCACAGCCAACCCCAGGCCAGGACGCCGGCAAAGATCGCGACCGGATTCATACGGCTCGCCCGGCTCGTCAGCCAGGGAGTGAGGAGGTTGCCGAAGAGGGTATGGATGACCACCGATGCGCCGCCGGTCAGCAGTGCCATGCCGGGCGTGCCGAATTGCAGGAAGCCCACCAGCGCCGCAGCGCCGCTGAGCACGATCGAGCCGAGATACGGCACCAGGTTGAGCACGGCCGCGGCAACACCCCATACGGCCGCGTGCTCCAGCCCTATCAGCGCGAAGGCGAGCCAGGTGGCCAGGCCGACGAGGGCGCTCGTCAGGAGCTGCACCATCAGGTAGCGCTGGATCTGTGCGGTGATCTCGTCGAGCAGCTGGAGCGTGATCTTCTTCTTGCTGAAGGTCGGCCCGGCAATCCTCACCATCTTGCGGCGGAAGCTGTCTCCGGAGGCGATCAGGAAAAAGCTGATGAAGAACACGACCATCGCCTGGCCGGCGAAGCCGACGACGCCGAGCGTGCCGCTCCACAGATAGTCCTTGACGTTGAAGTGCGGCTTCTCGATCTGGACGCGGGTCACGCCCTTGCTGGCGGGTGGCGCGGCAGCGCCGGTTTCCTCGGCCGCGCTCTCGAGTCTTGTTGCCGCCTTTTGCATCTTCTGGATCGCACTCTCGGGCGCGCCGCTATGGGTGCGCACGGCCTCGCGAACCTTCTGCGCCGCGTTGGGCAGCGATTCGAGCAGCGCGGTGGCTTCGTCGTTCAGCGAATAGGCCGTCACACCGAGACCGCCCAGAACGCCGATCAGCAGCGCCGCAGTGCCGATCGAACGCGGAACACGCCAGCGCTGCAACAGGTCCACCGCGGGCGACAGGGTGTAGCTGCACATCACGCCGAGCAACAGAGGAATGAAGACCTGGCTGGCCCAGTGAAGCATGTAGATGCTGAGCAGCACAGCCACAAGCGCCTGCGAGACGCTGCGCACATCGATGGGCATGTGCAGGTGCACGCGCACCGGCTCTTCGGGTGCGTCGTCGTGGACGGGGTCGACAGGCACCGCCTGTTCGAGTCGCGCGCTCACGGCGCGCAGCGCCGCGGGCGCAGTCGGTCGTCGTGCTTCCCGAGCCGTGTACGCCGCTGCGCGCCACGCAAGCCGGGGCCCGCGGGGTTACGGACCGCGACGCGGGCGCGCGGCCGGCGGATCAGCCCCGCCTTCGGCTGGTGGCGCGCCGCCACATGTCCGTGAGGGCAGGGCTGCGCGCGGCCTGCTGTCAGCTTCGGGGCGCCCAAGTTCGGCCTCCGGAAGCGATCAGAGGGGCGTCTTCTTCTTGCCGAACCACGAGTCGGACGCCTTCGCTTGCCAGGCAGCGATCTGCTTCTCCGCTTCGTCCTTCGCCACGCCGTAGCGCTCCTGTATCTTGCCGGCGAGCTGGTCGCGGCGGCCGGCGACGACATCGATGTCGTCGTTCGTCAGCTTGCCCCATTGCTCTTTGGCCTGGCCGGTCAGTTGCTTCCAGTTGCCTTCGATTCGGTCCCAGTTCATGGTCATGTCCTTCGTTGTGTTTGAGGTAACGGCGAGCGCGGGTTGTACGTTCCGCGCGCGCTGGTTCAGGGGCGGACGGCGATCTCGTTCTTCACGACCTTCACGCCCTTGACCTTCCAGGTCAGGCTCTCGGCGGTGCTCTTCTCCGTCGCGTTCTTGGCGAAGCCGGACAGCATCACCGTTCCGTTCAGGGTCTCGACGCTGATCGCCGCGGCGTCGACAAGGGTGCTGTCGACGAAGCTCGTCTTCACCGCGGTGGTGATGGCGCTGTCGTCGATGTAGGCGCCGGTCGTTTGCTGGCCGCGCGTGACTGCGCAGCCGGCTGTCGTGAGCAGCGCGACGGCAGTGACGGCGGCGGCGAGGGTGGTGCGGATGTTCATGTGTGACCTCCAGTGGTGATCGGCTTGCGGCGGCGTCGAAATGATGCCCGCGCGCCGTGGAGTCACTGTAGGAGGCCGGGTTGGCGCCGGCCATCGGCGTCGATCACGTGACGCTGTAGGACGGCGCCGCGACGTGCGAGGTTCAGGCCGTCGCCGCGGCCGCCGCCTGCATGGGCGCGGCATGCGGCTCGTCGAGCAGCGGAATCACGAAGCAGGTGTCCGCCGCGAGGCTGGGCCAGTGCAGCGCCTCACCGCGGCGCAGCAGCCGGGCGCCGAGGTCTGCGGTCGCGGCCAACGCGGCCTGCGCGTCCGCGCGGAGGAGGACGAAGCGCAGCGTGCGGCCGTCGCGACGCAGCGTGAGCTCTGCGCGCTGCCAGTGCGAGGGCAGGCAGGGCACGAAGCACAGCTCGTGCGCCCCGAGTTGCAGGCCGAAGAGGGATTCGACGGCCGCGCGGTGCATCCACGCCGCGGCTCCCGTGTACCAGCTCCAGCCGCCGCGGCCGACGTACGGCGGCTGCGAATAGACGTCGCCCGCCATCACGTAAGGCTCGATCGCGTAGGCGGCAGATTGCGTTGCGTCACGCGAGCGATGAGCCGGGCTGAGGTAGGTGAAGTATCGGTACGCAAGGTCGCCATGCGCCGCGCCGTGGTGCCTGGCGTACTCGGCCTGGGCCATCAGTGCCCAGACGCCGGCATGAGAGAACTGGCCGCCGTTCTCTCGTACGCCCGGCGGGTAGGCCTGGATGTAGCCGGCGCTCGGCACGGCATGGGCCAGCGGCGGGTCGAGCAGGCGCAGCAGCCCGGCCCGGGAGTCGACGAGGTGCTCCTCGACCGCTGCCAGCGCGATGCGCTGCAGGGCCTGCGGTGCGACGCCCGAGAGCACGGCCCAGGCTTGCGCGATGAGGTCGATGCGGGCTTCGGCGTTGGCGTGGGAGCCGAGCGGCTGCCCGTCGTCGAAGAAGGCGCGCTTGAACCACTGGCCGTCCCATGCGGCGCCGCCGAGCGCCGTCTGCCAGCCCCGCGCGCACTGCTCCCAGCGCCGCGCGCGGGGCCCTTCGCCGCGCGCGCGCGCCAGCGGCGCGAAGTCGGCCACCAGCCGGCACAGGAACCAGCCGAGCCAGACCGATTC
>CAZVNC010000012.1:10493-15862 GCA_964628305.1 uncultured Ideonella sp. | reverse complement strand
CGCCGAGCAGGATGTTCTGCGCCGTCGTCACGATGCCCTGCAGGCCCGACGAACACAGGCGGTTGACCGCCATCGCGACCGAATCCATCGGCAGCCCGGCCTGAATCGAGGCCACGCGCGCCACGTACGGGTAGCGGCTCTCGGTCGGAATGCAGTTGCCGACCGTCACATAGTTGATCGCCTTCGGATCGACGCCGGAGCGCTTCACCGCTTCCTTCATCACAAGCCCTGCGAGTTCCGCCGGCTCGGTGTCGGCGAGTGACCCGCCGAACGTGCCGATCGCCGACCGCGCCGCACCCAAAACAACCACATCACGCTTGCTCATGCTCTCTCTCCGGTTGAAATCGATCAGATCCCGAAGTTGACTCCTTCGGACTGGCTTGCACCTTACGCCCAATCACGCATCCTGCGGCACAATTCCCCCATGGAAACCCTGATGGCAGACCGGTCGCAGACGCTCGGCGAAGAAATCGCCAACGCGGTCAGTCACGGCATCGGATTTTTGCTCGCGATTGCGTCGCTGCCTATTCTCGTCCATCACGCGGCGTTGCGCGGAACCGCGTTCGACGTTGTCGGGGCAAGTGTATTCGCGACGACCATGATCCTGCTGTATCTGGTCTCGGCGATCTACCATGCGATCCCGGCCAGTCGCGCCAAGGTCTGGCTCAACCGGCTCGATCACGCGGCGATCTACGTCTTCATCGCGGGCAGCTACACGCCGTTCACGCTTGGCGTGCTGCGTGGCGGTTGGGGCTGGACGCTGTTCGGCGTCGTCTGGGCCTGCGCTGCGCTCGGCGTCGGGATCAAGCTGTTGAACCGGCTCAGACATCCACTGGTATCGACCGGTCTCTACCTGGCGATGGGCTGGGTTGCGGTCGTGGCCATCGGTCCGCTGATGGCGCGCATGCCGCCGCAGGGCCTCGCCTGGCTCGTGGCCGGGGGAGTCGCCTACACGCTGGGTGCGGCCGTATTCCTGCTCGACAACCGGTTGCGCTATGCACACTTCGTCTGGCACCTGCTCGTGCTTGGCGGCAGCATGTGCCACTTTTTCGCCGCGCTCTGGTATGCGTACGCCTGAGCCTCCGCATTGCATGCCGCGCCAAAAGCCCCTCGGCGGACGCCTCGAGGGCGCACCTTCTCCAAGTACGACTGTTGCAATGCAACAATGCGATGCAGGGATTCCGCGCCTGCACACGGATCATCGCACTTTGAAGCGCTAGGTGTTATGTGAGCGAACACTTCATCTGACCCTGGATTGCCCAATTCTTGGGCAGGGGCTTGAGCTTTTCCGCCCTTTTCGATACGATTCGGGTTTCAGAATTCAGGGGAAACCCCGTGTTTCGCTCCGGAGCGCTGCGGGCGCCGCAAGCGCCTGTGCATGTTGGCCTCCTGGCCTTTCGATCAGTACTTTCAGCGGCAATCGTATCCGGAGCACTCCTGACGCCGGTTGGCGTGCTCGCCAAGGGGCCGGTCGAGCTGGGTGCAACCGTTGCGCTGACCGAGTTGCCGCGGGAGGCCAGGGCCGTCCAGATCGCCATCCGATCCGGAGGACCATTCGACTACAGCAAGGATGGCGCAGTGTTCGGCAATCGCGAGCGCCGCTTGCCGACTGAATCCAGAGGTTACTACCGCGAATACACCGTCCCGACACCGGGCGCACCGGATCGGGGCGCGAGGCGCATCGTCTGCGGAGGCGAGCAGCCGACCGCGCCCGACGCCTGCTATTACACCGCCGATCACTACACGAGCTTTCGACGCATCGTGGATTGATTCGACGCCAACCAAGTCTTTTCTTGAACCAAGGAGGATCGCGACCATGCTCTTGCAGACAGTCCGTCCGAACAATGTCCAGTCGATACGCGCCTACCGCGTGGAGGATCTGGCGCAGGCGGCGCAAGCTGTCGGCCAGCACTTCCTGTACGTCAATCTGACCGCGGCGCAATCGAAGCAGGATGTGCTCGACGCCATTGCCGCCGCGTTTCTGTTCCCGCCGCACTTCGGCAAGAACCTCGACGCGCTCTACGACTGCATGACCGACCTCGTGCACAAGGCGGGGCCGCAACCGGGCTTCGTCGTCGTCCTCGAGCAACTCCCCGACAACCCCCGCTTCGACCGCGAGGCGCGCGAGCAACTGCTCGACGTCTTTCGCGATGCGGCCGACTTCTGGGGGGAACGAAAGATACCGTTCAGGTGCTTCTATTCTTTTCAGTAGCCCGCTCCCAGGAACACGGGTCATGGGAGCGGGCGACGGAAGGGGCCCAGATCAACACCGACAAGCCGAGCAAGCCGCTGACGAAGAGCGCGGCAAGCGCGAACTTCGGCATGAACATGCCGATGATGAGCAGCGCATTCGATACCGCGATGTGGGTGACGACCGCCTGAGCGGCACACACTCTGCGTTCGACCGAAAGAGCGGCCTGCGGGCCGCGTCTTTATTGGTCGACCGCATCAGGCCGGTGGCGCAAGAGCCCGCGTGAGGGCGGTGTATTCGGCGACCGGCACCTCTTCGGCGCGGCGCGCGAGATCGAAGGCGCCCATGTAGCCTTGCGCCGCGAGCCACGGCCCGAGCGAGTTGCGCAGCAGCTTGCGCCGCTGCGAGAACGCGAGGGTGACGATCTCACCGAGCCGCACGGCGTCGATATCCGGCTCCTCCGGCAGTGGCCGCATCCGCACCACGGCCGAGTCGACGCGCGGCGGGGGCTCGAAGGCCGCGGGCGGCACATCGAGCAGCGGCTCGATCTCATAGCGCCACTGCAGCATCACGCTCAGCCGCCCGTAGGCCTTGCTGCGCGGTGCGGCCGCCATCCGATCGACAACCTCCTTTTGCAACATGAAGTGCTGATCCTGCACCTGGGCGACATGCGCGAGCAGATGAAAGAGGATCGGCGTCGAAATGTTGTACGGCAGGTTGCCGACGACGCGCAGCGGCCGCCCGAACCGGTGCGCGAGCGCGCCGAAATCGACCTTCAGCACATCGGACTCGATGACCTGCAACTCGCTGCGCTTGCGCAGGCGAGCGGCGAGGTCGCGATCGAGTTCGATCACCGTCAACGCGCCGCAGCGCGCGGCCAGCGGCCCGGTCATCGCTCCGAGTCCGGGGCCGATCTCGACCAAGGCGTCGCCCGGCCGCGGCGCGATCGCGTCGACGATCGCGTCAATGACGAACTTGTCGGTCAGGAAGTGCTGGCCGAAGCGCTTGCGCGCGAGATGCCTCATGGGCCGTGGCGCGGTGCCTGGTCAGCTCACTGCGGCGGCTCGCGCATTTCGATGTAGGAGCGGGCGCGCAGATCGCGCGTCCATTCGGCGTAGGCCTCGGCGAACTTCTGCTCGCGCAACACGTTGCGCGCCTGCTCGCGCTGCTGCTTGAGGTCGATCTCGACGGTGCGCCGCTCCTCGACCTGCACCAGATGCGCGCCGAAGCGCGAGACGAAGGGATCGGTCATGCCGCCGACGGGCACGTTGGCGATCGCCCGCTCGAACTCGGGGACGAAGGTGCCTGGCGAAGCCCAGCCCAGCTCCCCGCCCTGCGCGGCGCTCGCATCCTCGGAGTTCTGGCGCGCCGCCTGCTCGAAGCTGATCGTTCCGGCCTCGATCTGGCGCTTCAGATCGGCGAGCCGCCTCAATGCGGCCTGCTCGTCGAGCTGCGCCGACGGCCGCAGCAGGATGTGCCGCGCCCGCGTCTGGGTGACGGTGAATGCGCGCCCGTCGCGCTTGTCAACGAGCTTGATGACGTGAAAGCCGGCGCCGGTGCGCAACAGCGTCGGCGACACCTGACCCGCCTCGAGCGGACGCACGACCTCGACGAACACGTCGGGCAGCTTGTCGGCGGGCCGCATGCCGATCTCGCCGCCCTTGCTGCGGTTCACGTCTTCCGACATCTCGCGCGCGACCTGCGCGAAATCCTCGCCCGCCTTGACCCTGGCGAGCGCCGACTCGGCGCGCGCCTTGCGCTCGGCGACAACCGCATCGCCTGCGTCCTCAGGCACGGTGACGAGCACCTGCGCGATGTCGTACTCGATCGAGGCGCCGGCTGCCGCGCGCTGCTTGTCGATCAGCGCGTCGATCTCGCGGTCGGTCGGCTGAATGCGGGCGATGACATCGCGCTCTCGCACGCGCTCGACGGCGATCTGGTCGCGCAGGTTGTCACGGAAGCGCCCGTAGTCGATGCCCTCGCGCTGCAGCCGGTCGCGCAGTTGATCGAGCGGGATCTTGTTCTGCGCCGCGATATTGGCGATCGCGCGGTCGACCTCGGCCGGATCGACCTTGACGCCGATGTCGCGCGCGTACGTGACAAGCACCCTCTCGTCGATCAGCGCATTCGTCAGCTGCTGGCGCAACACCGCGTCCGGCGGCAGTCGCGCGCCGGTGCGTGCCGCCTCCTGCTTCACGCGCTGCATGCGCTGCTCGACCTCGCCGGCCGTGACGAGCTCGGAGTTGACGATGGCGACGATGTAGTCACCTGGCGGGATGTCGGGGCGCGCGCTCTGGGCCCACGCCCCGATTGCGCTGGCCAGCAATAGCACAGCGAACAGTGCGGAAAGTACGTGCCGCAAACGTCTCGGATCAATCATAGAAAGGCAGGTTGGTGGCCGTCGAACGCCGGTCGCGCAGCAGTTGATAGCCGGTGATATTGTCCTTCAAGAGCTGCAGCGGACTCGGCCCGAGTCTCGACAGGCCGACCAGCTCGAGCTGGATCATCAGCCGCGTCGTCGCTTCGCTGAAGCCGGTCGACAGCCGATCGACGACGATGCGGCCGATCCAGCATCCGGCGTCGTACTCGAATCCGAGCACGGCGTCGGTGATGCGGCTGTCGTTCACGTTGTAGTTGATGCGGCCGACGGTGTAGAGGCTGCCCCCGCACGTTCGATCCGACGAAGACGCTGCGCTGCCCGATGGTGCACGCTGCGCCGGCGTCGGACCAAAGATCGGCCACTGCCAGCCCAGCTGCAGCTGTTCGGTCTTGTCGGGTGTTTGTCGATAGGCCAGGTTCACGGTGTGAAACGGCGCCGGTGTGTAGCGCGCGCCGACGATCAGGCGCGACAGCTCCTGCACGTCGGGGTCGTACTGGATCGACGCGTCCAGACTGAGATGGGGGATCAGCGTCGTCGAGCCGTAGGCGAGCACATCGGAGAAGCGGCGTGCCTGCACCTCGCCGTCGGGCGTGACGCGCTGATCGGCGAAGCGCACCCGCTGCACGAGCGCAAGGCGCAAGGCCTCGGCGCCGCTCGCCGCATCGATCACGCGGCTCGTCACGCCGAAGGTCAGCTGGTTGCCGTCGGACACGCGGTCGATGCCGGAGAACGCGTTCTCGGTGTAGATCGACTCGAAGTTGAAATCCTTCGGTGCGCTGTCGAAGACGGGGAAGTTCG
>CAZVNC010000012.1:0-10393 GCA_964628305.1 uncultured Ideonella sp. | reverse complement strand
GTCGCGTAGGGCCAGGTCAGGTCGCCGATCGCATGCAGGCGCAGGCCGGTCGGGCGGCTTGCATCGACCACGCCGCCGGGGTTCGTGAACTCGTTCAACTCGGTCTCGAAGTTCGCCGCGAAGCCGCCCGGCAGTGCCTGGCTGGTGCGCACGCCGATCTGCGGCAGGCGCTGGTAGGGCACGTCCATCAAGTCGCTCGGCGCGCTTCCCTGCAGCGCCTGCCAGGCCTGCAGGCCGACATAGGCATTCCAGTCACCGCCTGCGGTGAGGTTCGCGAACTCGCGTTGCAGCAGGGCGTCGGTCGTCAACAAACGGCGCGTCAGGCTCGGCAATGCGCCCGGAAAGTCCTTCCAGTAGTCGTCGTCGGAGACGCGAAGGCTGCGCACCTGCAGATTCCATTGCGATCCGATGCTTTGCGCGTGTTCGAAGTTCAACGCATAGCGCGCGCTGTTCGTCTCGCGATCGTCCGGCAGCAGACTGACGCGGATCTGGCCGTCGAAGCTGGGTTCCAGATAGCGAAACTCGCCGTCCACTCCGGGCCCGCGACGGGTGCGCATGATCGGTGTGATCGTGGCGTCGCGGTTCGGCGCGATGTTCCAGTAGTACGGCACGGCAGCGACAAAGCCGCTGCTGCTGTCGAGCGCCATGATCGGCGGCAGCCAGCCCGATTTGCGGGCGTCGCTGAGCGGGAAGCTGATGCGCGGCCCGCCCAGGATCGGCACACCGAGAAAGCGCAGCACGGCGCCCTCGGCAACGCCCTCGTTGGCGTCGAAGTCCAGATGCACGCGATCCGCGCTCAGCAGCCAGGCCGGGTCGCCCGAGCCGTCGGCCGGGCAGCTCGTGTACGTCGCCATCGTCGCCACCGCGCGGTCGGCGTCCAGGATGTCGACGCGCTGCGCGGTTCCCGTCGCGCCGGTGCTGCGGATCTCGAAGTGCGGGCTGACGATGAAGCCCTCGAAACGCGAGAGCCGAAGCTGCGCCTCGGGGCCGGTGAACACATTGCCCTCGTGCGAGACGCGCACGTTGCCGACGGCGCGCGCGATGTCGTTCTCGGCGTCGTAGTGGAGCTTGTCGGCGTACACCCGCACATCGGCGCGCCGCAGTTCGGCATTGCCGACGGCCTCCACATCCAGGTCGGGCCGGCCGCGCAGTTCGTCCGCGCGCACGAACACCGGCCGGTCGTCGGAACGCTTGCCGATCGGCGGTGGCGCCAGTGCGTCCGTCAACTTCAGCACGATGCCGGTCGTGTCGTCGAGCGCCGCGTCGGCCCTTGCCGCGGGTGCCGCGACGCCGACCGCGAACGCGATGGCGCACGCGGTCAGGCTGGCGGTACGCGGCGTGCGCACCAGGCGGGAAGTACGGAGCGAAGGCAGCGAACGCAACAGGGGCCGATCAGAGCGGGTTCGCCGAACCGGATCAGCGGGGCGGCGCCGGCGCACGCCTTCGACCCGGTGCAGCCGATTTGTAGAATCGATTATCCATGAGCACTCCATCTTCCCCGTCCATTGCGGCCACCGGGCACGAGCTACGTGCCGAAGCGGTTACCGGGGTCGCCGAGGTAGCCTGGTTCGACGCGGCGCGGCAGGCGGCTCTCGAGCACTGGCTGGCATCGCTGCCTGCGGCGCTGCGGCTGAATGCCGCGACTTTGCGCCCGGCGAGCGCCGACGCGAGCTTTCGGCGCTATCTGAGAGTCGATGCGCAGGATCGCAGCCTCATCGTGATGGACGCTCCGCCGCCGCAGGAGGACGTGCGGCCCTTCGTGCACGTCGCCGGATTGATCCACGCCGCCGGACTGCACGCGCCGCAGGTGATTGCCAGCGACGCGACGCAGGGCTTCCTGCTGCTGACCGACCTTGGCGCGCGGCCGTATCTGGCCGAACTGCAGCGCGCCGCGGAGGCCGGCGACGCGCAGTGCATCGATGCGCTGATGCGCGATGCGTTCTCGGCGCTCGTCCAATGGCAGCAGCGCGTCGATCCGAGCTCGCTGCCGCCCTACGACGATGCGCTGCTGCGGCGCGAGCTGGCGCTGTTCCCCGAATGGTGCGTCGGGCGCGAACGCGGCGTCGCGTGGAGCGCCGGACAACAGGCGCAATGGCAGTCCGCGTGCGACCGGCTCGTCGCGAGCGCGCTCGCCCAGCCGCGCGTCGCCGTGCACCGCGACTTCATGCCGCGCAACCTGATGGTGTGCGATCCGAACCCCGGCCTCCTCGACTTCCAGGACGCGGTGTGCGGGCCGATCACGTATGACGTGGCGTCGATGCTTCGCGACGCCTTCATCTCGTGGGACGAGGAACGCGAGATCGACTGGGCGGTGCGCTACTGGCAGCAGGCGCGCGCTGCGGACTTGCCGGTGGACGCCGACTTCGGCGAATTCTGGCGCCAGCTCGAATGGATGGGCCTGCAGCGCCACCTGAAAGTGCTCGGCATCTTCTGCCGCCTGAAGCATCGCGACGCCAAGCCCGCCTACAGCGCCGACCTGCCGCGCTTCTTCGGCTATGCGCGGCGCGTCGCCGGACGCTACAGCGAGTTCAGGCCGCTGCTGCGCCTGCTAGACGAGCTCGAGGGCGTGCGGCGCGAGGTCGGCTACACGTTCTGATCAGTGCGGGTTTGCGGCGTCTCGCAGCCGGCTGCCTTCAGCCACGGATCGGCGTCCTCGCCGCCGAAGGTCTCGACCAGGAAGTCGATGAAGGCACGCGTGCGCGCCGGCATGTGCTTGCGGGTCGGCGTGGCCGCATAGACCGAGACCGTCAGCAGGTGCCATTGCGGCAGGACGCGCTCGAGCGCGCCTTCGAGCAGCGCATCCTCGACGACGAACGACGGCAATCCGGTGACACCCATGCCCGCGAGTGCAGCGGCGTAGTTGGTGTCGATGTGGTTCGTGTTCAGGATCGATTCGGGGGCTACGACGGTCGCGCGCTCGGCGCCGGCCTCGCCCTTGCCGCGGTGGAAGGTCAGCTCGCGCGGCGCGTTCGGCAGCATCGGCATGATCGCGTCGTGCTGCGCGAGGTCCCGCGGGTGCGACGGACGCCCGCGCCGATCCAGGTAGACAGGCGCGGCGCACAGGATGACTTCGGAGCGTGCGAGCCGCCAGGCGACGAAATCGCCCTCGAGCTGCTTGCGCCCGAGCATCAGGATCGTGATGTCGAAGTTCTCGTCCACCGTTTCCACCGGGCCGGGCACCGAAAACTCGAACATCACGCGCGGATAGCGGGCCCGAAAGCGCGGCAGGTGCTTGGCGATCTGGTGCACCGCAAAGGCCGGCGGCAGCAGCACGCGCAGGTGGCCACGCGGCTCGGCGGTCGACGAAGCGGCGAGCGCATCGGCCTCCTCGACCTCGATCAGGATCCGGCGCGCGTGTTCCAGGTAGGTCGCGCCGGCGTCGGTCAGCGCGATCCGGCGCGTCGTCCGGTTGATGAGGCGCGCGCCGAGGTGCTCCTCCAGTTCGGCGATCAGCCGCGTCACGACGGCCGGCGCCAGATCGAGGGCGCGCGCCGCCTTCGCGAAGCTGCCTTCGTCGATGACGCGGGCGAAGACCCGCATGGCCCGAAGCTGATCCACCGCCCGTCCTCTTTCGTCCAACGCCGAGCCTGCATTGTCGCCGCCGAGCCGCGAACCGGCCGCGCGGCGATACTTGCGCGATGCTCGCCGGAACGCTCTATGCCCTTGCCGCCGGCCTGATCTGGGGCTTCGTGTTCGTCGCGCCGCTGCTGCTGCCCGAATACCCGGCGGCGCTGCTCTCGTTCGGCCGCTACCTCGCGTTCGGGCTCGTCGCCCTGCCGCTCGGCTTCATCGATCGCCGCCGGCTGCGTGCGCTGACGCGCGCCGACTGGCTCGCCGCGCTCGAACTCGCGTTCATCGGCAACATCGTCTACTACCTGCTGCTCGCGGGGGCGATCCAGCGTTCCGGCGGCCCGCTGCCGACGATGATCATCGGCACCCTGCCGGTTGTCATCGCGCTGGTGTCGAACCGGCGCGACGCACGACGCGACGGCCGCCTGCCGTGGGCGCGGCTTGCGCCGTCGCTGCTCGCGATCGGCCTCGGCATTGCGCTCGTCAACCACGCCGAACTCGCTGCGCAGGGGCCGGGTGCCGACCTCGCCGGCTACGCGCTCGGCGCGCTGCTCGCGGCCGGCGCCGTCGCGTGCTGGACCTGGTATCCGCTGCGCAATGCCGACTGGCTGCGGGCGCATGCCGACCGCTCGCCGACCACCTGGGCGACCGCGCAGGGGCTCGCAACGCTGCCGCTCGCGCTCGCCGGCTACCTCGGCTTCCTGATCTGGTCGAGTGCCACCGGCGCGGGCGGCTTCGCGCTGCCGTTCGGTCCCCGGCCCTGGGTCTTTGTCGGCGTGATGGCGGTGATGGCGTTCTTCGCGTCGTGGCTCGGCACGCTGTGCTGGAACCAGGCGAGCCAGCGCCTGCCGACGACGCTGGTCGGCCAGTTGATCGTGTTCGAGACGCTGTCCGCGCTCGCCTATGCCTTCGTGCTGCGCGGCGAGGCGCCGGGCGGCATGACGCTCGCCGGCATAGCGCTGCTCGTCGCCGGTGTGTCGTGGGCGCTGCGCGCGAGGCCCGAGCCGCTCGCGGCAAGCGCCGCGCACTGACAATCGGCCATGCCCGGCTCCTCGCCCCTGTTCCGCTTCTTCGAGCAGCAAGTCAACCCGACCGCGGCACATGCCGCGACGCCGCCTGCCGGCCTGGGCGCGTTCTTCTGGCACTTCGTGCGCCAGACCAAGGGCCTCTTTGTCGCGATGTTCGCGACCGGCCTCGTGGTCGCGCTGATCGACACGTCGATCCCGGTTTTCATCGGCCGCCTCGTGGGCTTGATGGAGGCGCCCGACCGCGCTAGCGCGCTGCGCGAGGCGATGCCGGCGCTCGCCGGCATGGCAGCGATCGTGCTGATCGGCCGGCCGCTCGCGCTGCTCGCCGACAGCCTGGTGCGCAACAGCGCCGTCGTGCCGGGCGTGACGAGCCTGATCCGCTGGCAGAGCCACTGGCACGTGGTGCGCCAGAGCTGGCCGTTCTTCCAGAACGACTTTGCCGGGCGCATCGCGAACCGCGTGATGCAGACCGGCAACGCGGTGCGCGAATGCGTCGTCTCGTCGATCCGCGCGGTCTGGTACATCGCCGTCTACGGCGTCAGTGCGCTGATCCTAATGGCGCATGCCGACTGGCGGCTCGCGATGCCGACCGTGCTCTGGTTCGCCGGCTACGCCTTCTTCCTGAACCATTTCGTGCCGCGCATGCGCGACCTCGCGAAGACGAGTTCCGAGTTGCGCTCGCAGGTCATGGGCCGGGTCGTCGACAGCTACACCAACATCCTTACCGTCAAGCTCTTTTCGCGTGCGCGCGACGAAGACGCCTACGTGCGCGAGGTGATCGACGAGCATACCGACGCGATCCGCGCCCACATGCGGCTCATCACGCGCTTCATGGCGACGCTGTCGGCGATGAACGCGCTGCTGCTGGTCGGCACCGCCGCGATCGGCATGTGGTTGTGGGGCCGCGGCGACGTGAGCGCGGGCATCGTCGCGACCGCCCTGCCGCTGGCGTGGACGATCGCCAACGTTGCCGGCTGGGTGAGCTGGGAGGTGACCAGCATCTTCGAGAACGTCGGCGTCGTGCAAGAGGGGATGCAGACGATCGCCGTGCCGCATCAGCTCGTCGACGCGCCAGACGCGCGCGCGCTCGAGGTCTCGCGCGGCGAGATCGCGATCGAGCATCTGAGCTTCACCTACGGCCGCAGCGACGCGCTGGCGGTGCTAGCCGATCTGAACCTCGTCATCCGCCCCGGCGAGCGCGTCGGCCTGATCGGCCGCTCCGGCGCCGGCAAGTCGACGCTCGTCAACCTGCTGCTGCGGTTCCACGAGATCGAGCAGGGCGCGATCCGCATCGACGGCCAGGACATCCGCGGCGTGACGCAGGAAAGCCTGCGCGGCGCGATCGGCATGGTGACGCAGGACACCTCGCTGCTGCACCGCTCGATCGCGGCCAACATCGGCTACGGCCGGCCGGCGGCGACACAAGCGCAGATCGTCGCTGCCGCGAAGAAGGCGCAGGCGCACGAGTTCATCCTCGGCCTCGAAGACTGGACCGGCCGCAGAGGCTACGATGCGCACGTCGGCGAGCGCGGCGTGAAGCTCTCCGGCGGGCAGCGCCAGCGGATCGCGATCGCGCGCGTCGTGCTGAAGGATGCGCCGATCCTCGTCCTCGACGAAGCGACCTCGGCGCTCGACAGCGAAGTCGAACTCGCGATCCAGGAGCAGCTGCTCGGGCTGATGGAAGGCAAGACGGTGATCGCGATCGCGCACCGGCTGTCGACCATCGCGCGCATGGACCGGCTCATCGTGCTCGACGCCGGGCGCATCGTCGAGCAGGGCACGCACGCCGAGTTGCTCGCGCGCGGCGGTGCGTATGCCACGCTGTGGCGGCACCAGTCAGGCGGCTTCCTGCCGCACGCAGCGCCGCCCGGCGACGACGTGACCGAGCCCGAACCTGGGCGGGACGATCTGAGTGCCGAACTGCAAAGCGAACCGAACTTCGACAAGGGACCGCGGAGGGTCGAGCTCTGAGCATCATCCGGGCTCCCGCGTGAGCCGGGCACAGGAACCGATCGCAGAACAAGCGCCTTGTTCGCTGTCGCGATCGTGAACAAGCGGCGCAGGCGATCACAGCACGTCCCTGCCCCGTGCTCAGGGTATCTCCTCGGCGCCTGGGCTTGAGGTCGCAGCGGCGGCGAACCACAATCCGCTGGCGCTGACCTACCGTCGGACGACACCCCCTCCCAGGACCACAAGACCCGATATCGAGGAGAAATACGATGAGGACAACCCTCAAGCTTTCCGCCGCGGCAATTGCGATCACCGCCGCCTCCGCGGCGCAGGCGCAGTTCTATCTGCTTGGCCCTTCCGACTTGCCATCGTCGGTCACGAATGCGGGCCTCGTCGCCGGCTACGACGACACAGGCTATTTCACCTGGAGCGTGGCCAACGGCCGAACCTCGATTCCCGGGGCGATCCCCGGCAACGGCACGGGCGGCATTCCGCGCATCACCGAGAACGGGTTCAAGCTCGGCGCGACGAACACCAACCCGAACACAGGCCTGACGGAGATCGCGTCCTACGACACGACGACCGGCACCTGGACGACCTACGGCGGGCTCGGCGCCAATTCGGACAACTCGGTGAGCGGCGGCTTCGGCATGAACGCGGACGGATCGGTGCAGGTCGGCAACGCCTGGATCAACGGTGGCACGGCGCACGCCATCGTCGTCAGGGATGGCGTCCTGACCGACCTCGGCTCGAACGTCGCCGGCGCCAGTTCGCGCGCCGACGCGGTCAGCAACGACGGCCATCTGATCGGCGGCTATCAGGATCAGGAGGATGGCTACCGCGCTGCGGCGGTCTGGATCGACGGCGTCGAGCAGGTGCTCACGCTGGGGGGCAATCCGCTGCAGCAGGTGAACGCCATTTCCGGGAACGGTCAATGGGCGGTCGGCGGCGGCGGCTACTACGGCAACGGCTCGGCCTACATGTGGAACCCGATCACCGGCGTCAAGCTGCTCGACAACCCGTTCTACGACGCCGGTTACGAACTCACCGCCACGTCGGTGAGCTTCGACGGTTCGGTCGTCATCGGCTACGGCCAGGACCTGTTCTTCCAGCGCATGGGCTGGATCTGGACCGAGGCGACCGGCACCATGACGATGGAGAGCTTCGCCTCCCAGTTCGACGGCTACAACGGCGAGTTCCTTTTCGGCCCGCTCGCCGTTTCGCAGGACGGGCGCAACATCACCGGCTATGGCGTCAATGCGGATTGGAGCGGCTACACAGGCTGGATGATCAGCGTGCCGGTTCCGGAACCATCGACCTGGGCCACCTTGGGCCTCGGGCTCGGACTGATGGGGTTTGTCGCGGTGCGTCGGCGCGGCAAGGCCTGAGCGCTGCGGCGCCGGTGCGCAGTCCGGGCCGACGGCGCGCGCCATCACCGAAGTGTGGCCCCTTGCGGGCAAGGTAGTGCAACCCCCCGCCCCCCGAGTTCAAGGGATTGCATCATCGAATTCTCCGGGTCCCAATACGGTTACCGTTTGCGAACGCAAGCGGCGGCGCGCGGCTCGTACGAGCGGCGGTTTCTGAATGGCGGCGAGTCGCCGACGCTGCAACTTGCGGCAACCAACCGGAGAGTTCTCATGTTCAAGTCAACGCTCGTGAAACTGGCCGTGATCGGCGCGCTTGCCGCGCCGATGGCGGCATCGGCCTATGTCCTCGGCCCGACCTCCCCGGGCAAGTGGGGTTCACCGGTGTTCGGCACCGGCGCCACGGTGACCTGGAGCTACATGGCCAGCGGTGTCGACTGCTCGGCTGATGGCGGTGGCGTGTGTTCCTCGTTCGCGAGCTTCATGCCGGTCGGCTTCGAGGCGGCGGTGAATGCCGCCTTCGCTGCCTGGGCCTCGGTCGCCGATCTCACTTTCATGCAGATCGCCGATGGCGGCGAGGCGTTCAACGCGCCTGGCACGAGCGGCGACATCCGCCTTGGTGGTCATACGTTCGACGGCCCGTCGGGCACGCTGGCGCACGGCTACTATCCGCCCGTCAACGGCGATACGGCGGCGGGCGACATTCACTTCGACACCGCGGAATCCTGGAAGCTCGGCTGGGGCGGCCCCGGTTTTAACATCTATCAGGTCCTGTCCCATGAACTCGGCCATGCGCTGGGGCTGGACCACACCGCCGTCCCCAATTCGCTGATGAACCCCTTCTACACCGAAGCGTTCATGGGCCCGCAGGCCGACGACATTGCCGGCATGCAGTACATCTACGGCCCGGTTCCGGAGCCGTCGACGTGGGCGCTGTTCGCGATCGGCGTCGCAGCGCTGTCGCTGAGCCGCCGGCGTCGCCCGGCGCAGTGATCTCGGGCGACTTGGCCGTTGAGGTCATCGCTCCACGGGCTGCGGACGGTGCCTTCGGGCATCGGTTGCAGCCCGTTGTTGCGTCTGCTCGGCGCGGCACTTCTCGTGATCGCGGTTCTCTTGCCTGGAACGGGTAATGCGATGTGGGAGCGGCTCAGTGACGAAGAACTGATCGCCAGTTCGGACCTGATCGTCATGGGCGAATGGCTGGGCGAGACTCAGGTCGCCCTCGAGGGTGCGGCGAACACGCAAGGGGTGGGCGTGATCGCCGTCTCCGAGGTGATCAAAGGCAAGCGCGAGCCGGGCTTTGTCCTCGTCCAACGCCCGGGCGCCGGTGCCTTGCGATCGAGCAGCGATCTGAGTTTCGCGCGCGGGCAAAGGGGGCTGTGGCTCTTGCGCGCCAAGCCGGGCGGTGCCCAGGGAATCTACCTCGCCGACAATCCGCAGCGCTTCGTCAGCGAGAGCGGCGACGGCGGGCGCATCGCGGCACTGAAGCGCTTGATCGATCGAAAGTAGGCATGCGCGTGCGGCGCATGGCCCCGACAGTTTCGACGACGCCACTATTTCGCTGCTAGCGACCAAGCCGCCGCAGCGCGAAGCACAGCGCGGTCGCGTGTGGCGGCGCTGATGCCGCTGACCCGGTGGCCCTAGACTCGGCCCCCATGTCCCTGCTGCTCCTGTTGCTCCTGCCGTTCGTCGGCAGCGCGATTGCCGTGCTGTTGCCGACCAGCGCGCGCAACCTGGAATCGCTGTGGGCGGCACTCGTGGCAGTCGCGGTCGCCGTGCCGCTGGCGCTGCTCTATCCCGACGTCGCCCACGGCGGCGTCATCAGCGAGCGCCATTCGTGGCTGCCCAGCCTGGGCGTGGACATCGTCGTGCGGCTCGACGGTTTCGCCTGGATGTTCGCGATGCTGGTGAGCGGCATGGGCCTGCTGGTGGTGATCTACGCCCGCTATTACCTGTCGCCCGAAGACCCTGCGGCGCGCTTTTACTCGATGCTGCTCGGCTTCATGGGCTCGATGCTCGGCGTCGTGGTGTCGGGCAACCTGATCCAACTGGTGCTGTTCTGGGAGCTGACGAGCGTCTTCAGCTTTCTGCTGATCGGCTACTGGACGCACCGCAAGGATGCGCGCCGCGGCGCGCGCATGGCATTCACCGTCACCGCCAGCGGCGGTCTTTGCCTGCTGGCGGGGGTGCTGCTGCTCGGCCAGATCGTCGGCAGCTTCGAGCTCGACGCCGTGCTCGCCGCCGGCGACTTGGTGCGCGCCAGCCCGATGTACCCGCTCGTGCTCGGGTTGATCCTGCTCGGCGCGCTGACTAAGAGCGCGCAGTTCCCGTTCCACTTCTGGCTGCCGCATGCGATGGCGGCGCCGACGCCGGTGTCGGCCTACCTGCACTCGGCGACGATGGTCAAGGCCGGCGTGTTCCTGCTTGCGCGGCTGTGGCCGGTGCTGTCCGGGACCGACGCCTGGTTCTGGATCGTCGGCG
>CAZVNC010000011.1:4954-17168 GCA_964628305.1 uncultured Ideonella sp. | reverse complement strand
AGACAAGGAAGTGCTTGGACGGGCCAGCCCACATCTGCCAACGGTCCATCGGCCAGCCCGGCAGGCGACCGCGCGGCACGAGGCCGCGATAGCAAATGGTGCCGTGGAAGACCGGCGTCGACGGTGGAAAGACATAGGGTCGAAGCGCCGAGTGGATACCGTCAGCGCCGACAACCACATCGCCTTCGGCGCAGGCGCCACCGGCGAATTGCACGCGGGCGACATCGTCCGCTTGCTCGAAGCCGATGGCGCGATGCCCGCAGCGGACTACACCGGCCGGCAGGGCCGAGGCCAGGAAGGCGACGAGGTCGGCGCGGTGCATGCCATAGGTGGCGTTCCAGCCGGATGCGTCGGTCACCCGAACGGGAGCGATCGGTGACCCGTCGTGGCGAAAGTAATGAGACTTCGGGCCCACGCGGGCGCCATATTTCCTGACCGCGGAGCCGAAACCCACTCGCTCCAGGTGGCGAACGCTATTGGGCGTGAGAAAGACGCCCGCGCCAACCTCGCCCAGCGCCGACGACTGTTCATACAGCGACACGTCCGCGCCGTGCGCGATCAGCGCCCGGGCAGCGAACAGTCCGCCGACGCCGCCGCCGACGATCAAGACACGCAAGCGGGTCTTCGCCATCTCTGTGTTCCGTATCGATACGCTATGCGTGCGCCTTGGATCGAAAGCGGCTGATAGACCAGCTTTCGATGCGGCAATCCTGCGACCGAACGTCCCGCGTCAGGGGCGCGTCGCTTGCGGCGCGTCCCCTGCAAGCAGTGGTTGGGCGGCCAACGCCCGTCGGTACACCAGTTCGGCGCTCGCAAGATCTTCAACGGCGACGCCGACAGACTTGAATAGGGTTACTTCCTCCTCAGACTGGCGGCCCGGCTTCGTTCCACCAACGACTTCGCCGATCTCGGCGAAGATCGATCCGGCTGCGATTACATCGCCGGATTCGCGAGTCGCGGCCTCGCGCGACTCCACATATAGCGTTGCTTTGTGCAGCACTTGATCGTCGAGCTCACGCCAGTCCGGGCGGGGCGCACCGACGGCATTGATATGCACGCCCGGCGATAACCACTCGCCTCGCAGAATGGGCGTTCGTGAAGTGGTGGCGACCACGATCACGTCGGCGCCGCGCACGGCGTCCTCTGCGGAATGTGCAACACGCACTTCGTGGCGCCGCGCGAAAGCGCCCGCATTGCGGGGGCTCCAAACCCGGATCTCGCGGAACTCACGCACAGTCCGCAGCGCTTCAAGGTGGCTTCGTGCCTGCACGCCCGACCCGAGGATTGCAAGGACTGACGAATCCGGGCGCGCGAGCGATCTGGTCGCGGCGGCGGAAACGGCTCCCGTCCGCATCTCGGTGATCAGCCGTCCGTCCATGACGACCAGGGGTTGCCCCGTCTCGGGCTGGAACAGGAGAACAAGAGCATGGTGAGTGGGAATACCTTGGTTGTTCGGAAAGAAGGTGACGAGCTTTGCGCCGAGCTGCGCGCCGGCGTACGCCGGCATGCTGCCGAGAAAGCCTCCGTGCTCGGCGACTGGCACCATCACGCGCATAGGTTGAACTGCCTTCCCTGCCGAAAGCGCGCTCAAGGCACGTTCCATGGCCGGAATCAGAGATCGCATGTCCAAGAACTTCCGAACTGCGGCCTCATCCAAGATCAACACCGATCTCTCCTCCGGTACTAGAAGTGCAGTGGGTCAGCCCCGGCCGCCCGACGTGTTCCAGACAGCACGCATGCGTATCCTTCTACTCGACGCACTGCGCATCCGGATACGGGCACCGCCCCAGCGGCGCTTGCATTGTTGCATCGACGGTGCACTCGGTATGCCCATATCTTTGCGGTCGATGATGTCGTCGCCGATGTTCGTATTCGCGGGCACAGCGCACCGCCCGCACGGTCAGATGCATGTGCGCTGCTTGCACGGCTGCTGGCGTCCCGAACACGCCTGGGTCCATTCGGTGCGTGTGTTCTCGCCGACTGCGTCATGTGCGCCCGACGGGCGGCCCACCGATCGGAATCCTCTCTCACCTGCCCGGCCGGCGAGCGAGGATCGCGGTATCCAGGCACCGGCGTGCACATTGGCGCCGCGATCGGCCCACGCCTCGAGCACGCCACCCTCGGGCGCCGGGTGATGACCCTGCGGCCGCGCGGCGCCCGCGTTCAGGGGTAGAGCGGCGCGAGCGTGTCGTGTCCGGGGCCGCCTTGCGCCTGCGTGCGCTCGAGCAGACCTTTGCCGAGAGCCTGCCATAACGCTGCGCCGCCCCACGGTTCGGTCGTGCTGCCGTAGAGGCTGCGATCGAGCGCGCGCACTTCGTCGGCGCCGATCGCAAGGCGATCCGCGAGTTCGCCGAGTCCACGCGGCGCGTGTTCGGGCCATTGCGCGCGCGCCAGATCGAGCAGCGCACGCGCCGCAGCTTCGCGCTCGCCGCTGCGGCAGGCGTGCTGCAGGGCACTCAGGCTGGCGCCGATCGCAGGGGGTTCCGCGGCGCGGCGGGCGGGCGTTGCGGCTGGCGGCGCAGGGCGGCGGCGCCGCAGCAGCCACCAAGTCAGCGCGCCGGCCAGCAGCAGCGCGAGGCCCGCGGCCAGCGATGCCCAGTGGTTGCGAATCGCCTCGGCCGCGCGCGCTTGCCACGGCGCGTCCGAAGCTTGCGGCGGGGTCGTCGCGGTAGCCGATGCGTTGCCAGTGGCAGCCGGTGCGCCGCTGATCGAAGGTGAGGGCGTCGCGCCAGCGCTCGCCGGCGCCGCGCCGGGCGCAACCTGGAAGCTGCGCGCCGGCAGTTCGGCATGGCGCTGCACGTCGTCCTTCGTGTCCCACCATGCGAGGTCGATGGCGGGGACTTCGAGCCTGCCTTCGGCGTTCGCGATGTAGGTCACGGTCTGCTTGCTCGTGCCGAGGATCGTCGTGCCGTCGGTGCGGCTCTGGTTGTCCGGCGCGTCGGGGTAGACGCGCGCGTTGGCCGGCGCGGCGAGCGCGAGCGGCGGGATCTGCGAGGCGGCGAGGCCCTTGGCTTCGATCGTCAGCGTGCGCGTCACCGGTTCGCCGGCCTTGAAGGCGGGCACGGCGTCGGCCCAACTGTCGTGGATGCGGATCTGCTCGGCCGGCAGCCACGCGCCTTGCGCGGCGGCGGGCCGCGGCTTCACTTCGAGCGCGAGCGGCTTGCCGCTCGCGCCGACCGGCCGCAGCGACGCACCCATGCCCAGCCGGTTGCGAAACATCGGGCTGTTCGCGAACGGCGTGTTGCGCAGCATCTCGGCCATCATGTCGTCGCCCGGGTCGCTGCCCTCGGCCGCGGGCACGACGGCCTGGCCGCGAAAGCTCGGCGGCTCAATCTGCAGCGTGCCGCTCTTCTCGGGCGAGACCGCGTAGTGGCGCTCGATCACGGTGTAGTCGCGGCCGTTCACGTTCGCGCTGCTGCGCTGCTCGTCGCCGAGCTGCTCGATCACCGTGTCGGGCGAGGTCGGCGGGCGCAGGTCGCCCGACTGCACGCTGCCATCCACATACAGCCGCACCGTGAGCGGCAGTTGCTGCTGCACATAGACCGGCTTGGCGGCCGCCGCCGCGTCGACCTCGATGAACGCGGCAGCGCTCTGCGTCTGGCCCGGTGCGCCGCCGCCGGACTGCGCCGCCGCGGGCTGGCCGACCTCGAGCGTCAACGCCGCGGTCTGCTCGGCGCCGACCGCAATCGGCGGCACTTCGATGCTGCCGGCGCGGCGCGGCATCAACTGCACCGTCCAGCGCACGCTGTCCGAGCGGCGGAAGTTGATGATCCGCAATTCGCTGCTGCGGCTCGTGCCGAGCACTTCGAAATCCTTGCGCAGCGGGGCCAGATCGGGTTGGGCGTCGGAATCCTTGCCGTCGCTCAGGATCATCAACGTGAGCGGCTGGCCGAGCGCGACGCGGTCGCGATCCAACCTGGCGCTGACTTCGGCCCAGGCGAATGGGCTTGCCGCGAGCAAGGCCAGCGCCGCCGCCAGCGTCGCGAGCTTCGTTCGTTGCGCCGTCATGTCAACCTCCGCCGGCGCGGGCGGCGTCGCGTTCGCGCTGCTGATACTGGTAGAGAAACTTGCGCCGCAACAGGCCGCCCGGATCGTCGGGAATGCGCCGCAGCCATTGCTCGGCGGCGAGCTGTTCTTCGCTCGGCAGCGGCTGGGCAGCAGGCACGGCAGCTGCGGGCTTGACGCCGGAGGCCTGCGCGTCGGGTTGTGCGATCGGCGGCGCGGCTGCAGCGGCCTGAGCTTGCGCCGCAGCGTCGCCGTTCGCTGCCGCCTGTTGCGCCGCCAGCTTGCGCGTCGCTTCGGCAAACGATTCCGCGGGCCTGGACGCAGCCTGCTGTTGCGCGTTGCCGGCCTGAGGCGAGGCGCCTTGCTGCGCGGGCGATGCCTGCGCCTGCTGGCTCGGCGACGCGGACGCCGGGCTGGAGGCGGATGCATCTGCCTGCTTGGGCTCCGACGCGGCCGGCTGTGGACGCTGCGCCGGGTTTCCGCCCGATCGATCGGCCGATGACGAACTGCCGTTCGAGTTCGATGTCTGCTTTCCGTCCTGCTGACCCTGCTGACCCTGCTGACCCTGCTGACCCTGCTGGCCTTGCTGGCCTTGTTGCCCTTGTTGCGACTGCTGCCCCTGCTGCTGCTTCGACTCTTCGCTCTGCGGTTGTCCACTCTGCGCCTTGTTCTGCTGCGCCTGATCCTGCTGCTGCTTGCGCAGCAGCGCTTCGACCGCCGCCTTGTTCGCCTTCGCATCGGCGTTCTCCGGATCGGCGGCCAGCGTCTTGTCGTAGGCGGCGACCGCTTGCGCGTACTGCCCCAGCTTGGCGAGCGCATTGCCGCGGTTGTAGTCGGCGCGCGGGCCGCTTGCGCGCGAGAACTCCTTCAGCGCCGCCGCATAGTCGCCGCGCTTGTATTCGGCGCTGCCGCGCAGTTCGGCGTCGGTCGCAAGCTGCGCCGCTTTCGCGTAGTCGCCCGCCGCCATCGCCGCCGCCGCCTGCTGGTCGGGCCGGCGCCAGGCGTCGTCCCAGGTCAGCGCGTGCGCCGGCTTCACAGGCGCGAGCCCTCCGCCGAGCACGAGCAAGGCGCCGACCGCGAGTGCCGCCGAAGCGGGCCCCGGCCGCGGCTTGCGCGCCGGTTGCGCCTTGCGCGCAGGCTGCACATCGTCGATCAGCACATTGCGCCGGAACGCGAGCGCAGCGAGCGGCAACAGCAGCACGACGAGCCACGGGCCCTGGTCGAGCCAGGCGCTCGCCGTCGCGCCGAGCTTGCCTTGCTCGGTGTCGACGCGCGCCTTGGCGTCGGTATCGAACACCGCGCGCAGGGCGTCGCCGCTGTCCGCGAGCGGCAGCACGCGCCCGCCGCCTGCACGCGCCACGTCCTGCAGCGCGCCAAGGTCGAGCTGCGTCATCTCGAGCTTGCCGCCGGCACCGCGCAGCAGACGGCCGTTCGCGTCGGTCATCGGCGCGCCCTGCTCGGTGCCGACGCCGAGCACCGACACGCGATAGCCGTCGGCGCGCAGCTTGGCGGCGGCAGAGGTTGCGGCGCCGGCGTGTTCGGGATCGATGCCGTCGGCGATCAGCAGCACCTGGCCGCTGCTCACGCCGGCCTGCTGCATCAGCTTCTCGGCTTCGAGCAGGCCGAGGTCGGCGCGGCTGCCCTGGACCGGCATCAGATCCGGGTCGAGCGCGTTCAGCATCGCCTTCAACGTGCCCGCGTCGCGCGTCAGCGGCGTGACGGCGAAGGCGTCGCCGGCATAGACGACGAGCCCGGTCTGGCCTTCGTCGCCGAGCGCGAGCACGTCCTCGACCTTGAAGCGCGCGCGCTCCAGGCGCGACGGCTTGACGTCGGTGGCATGCATCGAGCTCGAAAGGTCGAGCACGACGACGCGCGCCGCGCTCGTCTGGTAGACCGGCTCGGGCTTGCGCTGCCACGTCGGGCCGGCGAGCGCGAGCACGGCGATCGTCCAGCCGAGCGCGACGAGGCGCAAGATGCCGTGCTGTACGCCGCCGGCCCCGCCCGCCATCAACAGCGGCAGCAGCGCCGGGTCGACCGTGCGCTGCCATGGGTTGTCGCCGCGGCCGGCGCGCGCGATCCGCCACGCGAGCCACCCCAACGGCAGCAGCGCGAGCAGCCATAGCGGCCGGATGAAATGGAACGCCTCAAGCATGGCGCTGCTCCGTGCCGCGCGCCGCGGGCGGCGCCGCGCCGCGGCCGAGCACGCCCGGGCCGGCGACGCCGAGCGCGATCAGCACGCTCAGTGCCAGCGCGGCGCCGAGCGGCCACATGTAGAGGTCTTCGATCGGCCGCCAGCTCTGGGCGTCCTTCGACATCGGCTCGATGCGGTCGAGGTCGGCGTAGATTTGCTTCAGGCTCGCGACGTCGGCGGCGCGGAAGTACTGCCCGCCGGTCTTGCTCGCGATCGCCTTCAGCGTGTCCTCGTCGAGATCGCTTTGCACCGTCTGCGAGAAGCCGAACGGCCCGCGCATCACGACCTCGCCGCTGCCGACGCCGATCGTGTAGATGCGCACGCCGTCCTGGGCCGCGAGGTCGGCCGCCTTCAGGGGCCCCACGCTGCCGGCGTTGCTCGCGCCGTCGGTCAGCAGCACCAGCACGGGGTTGCCGGCCGGCGCTGCGCGCAGCCGCTTGATGGCGAGGCCGATCGCGTCGCCGATCGCGGTCTGCTGCCCGGCGAGGCCGATCTGCGCCTCGTCCAGCAGGGTGTGCACGGTCGCGCGGTCGAGCGTCAGCGGCGCCTGCACGTAGGCCCGGTCGCCGAACAGGATGAGGCCGATGCGGTCGCCGCCGCGGCGCTCGATGAAGTCGCCGGCGACCGCCTTCACCGCTTCGAGCCGGCTCACGTCGCGCCCACCCTGCTGCATGTCGGGCGTCTGCATCGATCCCGACAGGTCGACCGCGAGCATCAGGCTGCGGCCGGTCACCGGCAGATGGACCGTCTCGCCGACCTGCTGAGGGCGCGCCGCGGCGAGCACCAGCAACAGCCAGGCGAGCGCGGCGAACGCCGGCAGCAGGCGCGAGCGCCGCGCCGCCGGCACGTGCAGCGCCGCCTGCAGCGCGCCGGGGAACGGAAAGCGCAGCGCCGCCGGCGGCGCGGCGCTCGCCCCCGGCAGCCACCACGCGAGCAGCGGCAAAGGCAGCACGGCGAGCAGCCAGGGCCAAGCGAGCTGCAGGTTCATTGCAGCCCCCAACGGCGCTTCGCGCCGGCCCCCACGCGGGGGAGCGAGCCCGTCTTCGATTGGGGGGGCGACGGGCTCATCGCACGAACCCCATCTGCGGCTCGTCGTCGTCCGCCTCGTCCTCCTGCCGCCAGGCGTGCTGGGCGTTCTTCTCGACCCAGCCGCGGACGAGCGCGGCAAAGGCGTCGGCGTCGAAGTCGGGTGGCAGCTTGCGCCGGTACGGACCGTCGGCAAGGACGCGGCCCGGGCCGTCGCTGAAGCCGCCTTCGCCGCCGGTGTCGTCCAGAAAGCGCAGCCAGGCGCCGCCGCTGAGCGCTGCGACCTCGCTGCGCGGATAGCGCAGCAGCGCCAGACGGCGCAGCAGTTCGCCGATCTGCGCCAGCGGTCGCGGTGAACGCTCGACCGCCAATTCGTTTTGCAGTGCCGCAAGCATTGCGAGCAAGCGCTCACGTTGCTGGCGGAGGCGGCGGCGGCGCAGCAGCGCCGGGATGCCCCAGGTGAACAGCGCGATCAACAGCGCCGCCAGCAGCCACCAGCCGGGGGCCGGCGGCCAGAGCGACGGCCCGTCCGGCAGGTGGATGTCGCGCAGCACGAGCGCGGGCTGGACGGCGGCGGCGTTCATCGTGCAAGGCGCGGCGGACGGTTCATGCCGCCAACCTGCGCTCGGGCTGGCGGCGGGCGGCGCGCGCGGCGAAATGCAGGCGCAGCGCGGCCACCGTGTCGGCGTCGGTCGACAGGCGCAGGAGGCCGATCGCATGCCGGCGCATCGTCGCCGCCACCTGCGCGTGGTGGGCGTCGAAAAACTGCTGATAGGCGCGGCGGGTCGCCACCGGGCACAGGTCGAGGACGCCGCTTTGGCCGCCGACCAGCACGCCGTAGCGCGCGGCCTGCGGCGGCGCGAGCTCGAGCCGATCGACGATCTGCAGCGCGACGACGTCGTTGTGCTGGCGCAGCCACTGCAACTGACGGTCGCAGCCTGCGTCGAGGCCGTAGAAGTCGCCGATCAGCACGATCAGGCTGCCGGGGCGGGCAACACGGCGCAGCCGCACGAGCGCGGCGCTCAGGCCGCCGCCATCGGGCACCGCGGCTATCGCTTGGCGCGGGTCGCTGTGCGCGACGAGCTGGTGAATGAGTTGCAGCACGCCGTGACGGCCGCCGCGCGGTGCGAGGTCGCAACTGGCGCCGTTGAAGAGCAGCGCGCCGACGCGGTCGCCGCTGCCGGCCGCGGCCCAGGCGAGCAACGCGGCGGCGCGCGCCGCGACGACCGACTTCAGCACGCCGCGGCTGGCGAAGAACATGCCGGGTCCGAGGTCGACGCCGAACACGACCGGACGTTCGCGTTCTTCCTGGTAGACCTTGATATGCGCGACGCCGGTGCGCGCGGTGATGCGCCAGTCCATCGCGCGCACGTCGTCACCGTCGCTGTAGGCGCGCGATTCCTGATAGTCCATGCCGCGGCCGCGAAAGCGCGACAGGTGCTCGCCGCCACGCTGCGCGCGAACCGGCCCGACGCAATGCAGCGCGATCGCATCGGCGTGGCGCTGCAGCGCGATCAGTTCGGGCACGCTGGCCCATGTCGCTGGATTGATCGCGGCGTCGGCCGCGTGCAGGACCGGGGTGGCAGACGCGTCCGTGCCAAGAGACCGGAACCAGCCCATCTCAGCCCACCGGAACGAGCCGCAGCAGATCGTCGATCACGGCGTCCGCGGTGACGCCTTCGGCCTCGGCCTCGAACGACACCAGGATGCGATGGCGCAGCACGTCGTGGGCGACCGCCTGCGCGTCGTCGGGCGCGACGTAATCCTTGCCCTGCAGCCAGGCATAGGCGCGCGCGCAGCGGTCGAGCGCGATCGTCGCCCGCGGGCTGGCGCCGAACGCGATGCGCGGCGCGAGCCGGGCGTCGTAACGCGCCGCGTCGCGGCTCGCGATGACGAGCTGGACGATGTATTCCTCGACCGCCGCGCTCATGTGCATCGCCAGCACTTCCTCGCGCGCGGCGAGGATCTGCTGGGTCGAGACCCGCAGCGGCGGCGCGGGCGCGGCGTTCGCGGCGGCCTGCGTCGCCTGCGCGCGTGCGAGCTTCAGGATTGCGCGCTCGGCGGCGGCGTCGGGGTGGCCGATGCGCACGTAGAGCAGGAAGCGGTCGAGCTGCGCCTCGGGCAGCGGGTAGGTCCCCTCATGCTCGATCGGGTTTTGCGTCGCCATCACCATGAACGGCCGCGGCAGCGCATAGGTGTTGCGGCCAACGGTGATCTGGTGTTCGCCCATCGCCTCGAGGAGCGCCGACTGCACCTTGGCCGGCGCGCGGTTGATCTCGTCGGCGAGGATCAGGTTGTGAAACAGCGGCCCGGGCGCGAAGTGGAAGTCGCCGGTCGCGGGCCGGTAGACATCGGTGCCGGTCAGGTCACCGGGCAGCAGATCGGGCGTGAACTGCAGGCGCCGGAAGTCGCCTTGCAGCGCCGCGGCAAGCTCCTTGATCGCGGTCGTCTTGGCCAGCCCCGGCGCGCCCTCGACCATCAGGTGGCCGTCGGCGAGCAGCGCGACGAGCAGGCTGTCGACGAGGTGCGGCTGGCCGATGATGCGCGACTGCAGATGCTGGCGCAGGCTTCGAAATGCGAGGTGGTTCAACTCGGACACGTCGTCGCTGGAGGCGACCGACTTCAATGCGTTCATGATAGGCAGGACTCCGGATCAATACCGCTTGCGCTGCGCAGGCACGTTGCACGCGGATCGGCGATCGGCATTTCGGTACTTCAGGTGCCGCATTGGGCACGCCGAGCATTAGTCCTTCGTTAAACCCGGAACGCGCTGTGCGCGATTCAACCGGCTGGCTGCGTGCCGCCCGGCGCCGGCAGCGCCTCGGACGCCGCGCCGCGCTCGCGCGCATGGTCGCTGCCGATGAACAGATACATCGCCGGCACGACGAACAGCGTGAACAGCGTGCCGATCGCCATCCCGCTGCAGATGACGATGCCCATCGCCTGGCGGCCGGCGGCGCCGGCGCCCGAGGCGACGACGAGCGGCATGACGCCGAACACCATCGCCGCGGTCGTCATCAGGATCGGTCGCAGGCGCACGCTGCAGGCGTGCTCGATCGCCTCGCGCTTGGACTTGCCCTCGCGCTGCGACTGGTTCGCGAACTCGACGATCAGGATGCCGTGCTTGCTGATCAGCCCCATCAGCGTGACAAGGCCGACCTCGGTGTAGATGTTGACCGACGCGAAGTCGAGGAAGATGAAGATCAGCGCGCCGAACAGCGCGAGCGGCACCGACACCAGGATCACGACCGGGTCCCGAAAGCTCTCGAACAGCGCCGCCAGCGCGAGGAAGACGATGATCAGCGCGAAGGCGAAGGTCAGCGCGAAGCCGCCCGATTCCTGCATGAACTGGCGCGACAGGCCCGAGTAGTCGGCGCTGTAGCCGCTCGGGGCAACCTCGTCGAGCGCCTTGCGAAGGAAGGCGAGCACTTCGCCTTGCGACTGGCCCGAGACGCCGGAGATCGTCACCGAGTTGAGCTGCTGGAAGTGGCTGATCGATTCGGGAACGACCTGGTGCGTCAGGTGCGCGAAGGTGCTCGCCGCGATGACACTGCCGTCGGGCGTCTTCAGGTGGTAGTCGAGCACCGCGGACGGATTGAGGCGGTCCTCCTGCAGCACCTGCGGAATGACCTTGTACGAGCGGCCGGCGATCGAGAAGTAGTTGACGTAGTCGCCGCCGAGGGCCGCGCCGAGCGCCGCCCCGACCTGCTGCTGCGTCAGCCCGAGCGCGCCGATCATGTCGCGGTCGACGGCGAGCGTCGCCTGCGGCTTGTCGATCTTGAGGTCGGTGTCGGAGAAGTAGAACAGGTGCGCCGCGTTCGCCTTGGCGAGCACCTGCTGGGCGACGCTGTCGAGATTCTCGAACGGTTCGGTGGTCGTGATGACGAACTGCACCGGAAGGCCCGACGAGCCGGGGAGCGCCGGAAACTGGAACGCCGCGACGCGCGCCCCGGCGATGTCGTTCCAGCCGGCCTGCAGCGCCTGCTGCAGTTCGTGGGCGCTGCGCGTGCGCTCGCCCCAGGGCTTGAACAGGACGCCGGTGAAGCCCTGGTTGGCGGTCGGCACGCCGGTGAGCTGGAACATCTGCTCGTACTCGGGCAGCGCGCTGGCGACGTCGAAGATCTGCTGCGAGTAGGTCTGCATCTGCTGCGTCGTCGCGGTCGACGGGCCGACGACGAGGCCGCCGACGATGCCCTGGTCCTCCTCCGGCGCAAGTTCGGCCTTCGACATCTTGAACATCACGCCGGCGGCGGCCATCAGCAGCACGCCCATCACGATCAGCACGACCCAGGTGTCGAGCACGGAGTGCAGCACGCGCAGGTAGCCGCGGTGCACCTTGTCGAAGACGCGATCGATGGCCTTGACGAAGCGGCCCTCGTCCTGCTCGGCCCGGAAGATGCGCGAAGCCATCATCGGCGACAGCGTCAGCGCGATGACGCCCGACACCGTCACCGCGCCGGCGAGCGTGAAGGCGAACTCGGTGAAGAGGGCGCCGGTCAGCCCGCCCTGAAAGCCGATCGGCACGTAGACCGCGATCAGGACGGCCGTCATCGCGACGATCGGCCCGCCGAGTTCGCGCGCGCCGATCAGCGCCGCGTTCATCGGCGTCTGTCCCTCCTTCATGTGGCGGTCGACGTTCTCGACGACGATGATCGCGTCGTCCACCACGAGCCCGATTGCAAGCACCAGCGCGAGCAGCGTCAGCAGGTTGATCGAATAGCCGAGCACGAGCATCACGAAGAACGCGCCGATCAGGCTCAGCGGCATCGCTATCACCGGCACCGCGACCGCGCGCAGGCTGCCGAGGAAGAGATAGATCACGACCATGACGATCAGCAGCGCCTCGACGAGCGTCTTGACGACTTCCTGGATCGAGGTGTCGATGAACTCGGTCGAGTCGTAGACGATCTCGCCGTTCAAGCCGGCCGGCAACTGGCGCTGGATTTCCGGAAACACGGTGCGTACGCGCCGGGCGACGTCGAGGATGTTGGC
>CAZVNC010000011.1:2312-4944 GCA_964628305.1 uncultured Ideonella sp. | reverse complement strand
CCGATGAACACCGAGCGCTTGCCGTTGAACGCGACGTTGAAGTCATAGGTCTCCGAGCCGAGCGTGACGTTGGCCACGTCCTGCAGCCGCACCAGTCCGCCGCCGCCTTGCTTGACGATCAGTTGCTTGAATTCTTCGACAGTGTGCAGGTCGGTCCCGGCGGCGAGCGGGATCGTGACCATCTGGCCCTTCGTCGCGCCGAGCGCGGCGAGGTAGTTGTTGGCGGCGAGCGCCGCGCTCACGTCGGCCGCGGTGACGCCGAACGCGGCCATCCTGTCGGCATCGAGCCAGGCGCGCAGCGCGAAGTTGCGGGCGCCGAGGATCTCGGCCGTCTGCACGCCTTCGACCGCATCGAGCTTGGGCTTGACGACGCGCAGCAGGTAGTCGGTGATGTTGTTGCTCGGCAGCTCGTCGCTGTAAAAGCCGATGTACATCGCATCGACGGTCTGCCCGATCTGCACCGTCAGCACCGGCACCTGGGTCTGCGGCGGCAACTGGTTGCGCACCGAGTTGACCTGGGTGTTGATCTCGGTCAGCGCGCGGTTCGAGTCGTAGTTCAGGCGCAGCGTGGCGGTGATGGTCGACACCCCCGACGTGCTCGACGACGACAGGTAGTCGATGCCCTGGGCCTGCGCGATCGCCGCCTCCAGCGGCTGCGTGATGAAGCCGGCGATGGTCTGGGCGTCGGCGCCGAAGTAGGTCGTGCTGACCGTGACGACCGCGTTCTCGGTGTGCGGGAACTCGTTCACCGGCAGGCTGTAGAGCGAGCGCAGCCCGAGCGTGAGCACGAGCAGGCTGAGCGCCATCGCCAGCACCGGCCGGCGGATGAAGATGTCGGTGAACTTCATCGCCCGGCCCTACTTTTCCTGCGGCTTCGGGTTCGGCTCGTTGGCCGGCTGGACGCGGTTGTCGACCTTCACTTCGGTGCCGTTCTTCAGCTTGAGCTGGCCGCTGGTGACGATGCTCTGGCCCGCTTCGATGCCGCTCGTCACCGCGACCTGATCGCCGCGCGTCGGTCCGGTCGTGACGAAGACCTGCTTGGCGGTCGGCTTGTCGCCGCCCTCGACGACGAATACCGTCGAGCCGTAGGGGTTGTAGGTGATCGCCGTCTGCGGCAAGGTCAGATAGGGCCTGGCCTCGCCGCTTTCGATCGCGACGCGCGCGAACATGCCCGGCAGCAGCGCCTTGTCCGGATTCGCGACCGTCGCCTCGATCTGCGCGTTGCGCGTGTTCGCATCGACCAGCGGGCTGATCGCGGTGATCTTGCCTTCCACGCTGGCGCCGGCGTCGGTCGACAGTTGCACCCGCTGCCCGACCCGCACCTGCGCCAGCTCGCGTTGCGGCAGGTTGAAGTCGACGTGGATCGGGTCCAGCATCTGCAGCGTGACGATCTTGTCGCCCGCGTTCAGGTACTGCCCGCGGGCGACGGTGCTGATGCCGAGTCGCCCGTCGAACGGAGCGCGGATCGTCTTCTTCGCGATCGTCGCCTGCTGCTGCGCGAGGTTGGCGCGCGTCGCGCGCAGGTTCGCCTCGTCGGCGTCGATCTGCGCCTGGCTGACCGCCTTCGCCTGCAACTGCAACTTGTCGCGCGCGAGCACCGAGGCAGCGAGGTCGACCGCGGCCTGCAACGAAGCGAGCTGCGCGATCTCGGCGTCGGCGTTGAGCTGCACGAGCACGGCGCCGGCCTTCACGTCCTGCCCGGAGACGAACTGAACCTCGCGCACCAGGCCCGCGATCTCGCTGGCAAGCGTCACGCCGCGCACCGCGACCATCGAGCCGACCGCTTCGAGCCGCGGCTGCCACGATTCCTTCGACACTTGCATCGCGGTGACGACCTGCGGCTGCGGCTTCGGGATGTTCGCGATCAACTGGCGGATCTGGAGGAACTTCAACAGGCCGAGCACCGCGACCAGCAGCAGCACGAGGCCGAGCATGATCAACAGGCGCTTGCGCGTGCTCGCTTTTCTTGTCGTAGCCATCGGTCACTTCCCTGCGGTGTCGGCCGGCTGGGCCCAGAAATGCGGCGCGAGGCGAACGCCTTGCGCCTGCGAAGCGGCCGGCGCGAATGCAGCCGGTCCGCTCGACGGCTCGGGCTGCGCGCCGTTCCACCAGCCGCCGCCGAGCGCCTGCAGCAATGCGGCGCTGTCGGCGTAGCGTGCCGCCTGCGCCTGCACCAGCGCGATGCGCGTCTGCTGCACCGCGAGCTGGGCGTCGAGCAGCGACAGCAGATTGAGCGCGCCGACCGCGTACTGGCGGTTCACGAGTTCGAGTGATTCCCGCGCCAGATCGGCGGCCTGGACCTGGGCCTGCAGCGCGACAGCGTCGAACTCGATCGCGCGCAGCGCGTCGGCCACATTGCGGAACGCGCCCAGCACCGTCTGCTGGTACTGGCCGCGCGCCTGGTCGTAGGCGGCCTCGGCGGCGCGCTTCCTCGCGTTCAACTCGCCGCCGTTGAAGATCGGCGCCAGCAACTGCCCGCCGATGGCCCATACCGGGCTGCTGCCGGAGAACAGATTGCCGAGGCCGAGGCTGGCAAAGCCGGCGCTCGCCGACAGCGTGATCTGCGGGTAGAGATTCGCCGTCGCGACGCCGACCTGCGCGCTCGCCGCGTGCAGCAGCGCTTCGCTGGCCT
>CAZVNC010000011.1:0-2302 GCA_964628305.1 uncultured Ideonella sp. | reverse complement strand
GCACCAGCGCCGACGGCAGGCTGACCGGCAATTCGCGCGGCAGGTGCAGCGAGTCGAGCGTGAACTCGGGCAGGCCGTCCTCACCCGGCAGCCGCCCGGCGAGCTGCGCGAGTTGGTGGCGCGTCTGGCCGAGCGCCTTCTCGAGCGCCGGAACGGTCGCCTGCGTCTGCGCCAGTTGCGTCTGCTGGGCGAGGACTGGCTGCTGCGCGATCGCGCCGAGCTCGGCCTGCTTGCGCACGATCGCGAGCGCGCGCGACTGCGAGTCGATGATCTCGTGCGTCGCCTGCAACTGCGCGCGCAGCGACGCCTCCTGGATCGCCGTCGTGACGATGTTCGCGCTCAGGCTCAAGTAGGTCGCCGTGACCTGGAAGCCCTGGTAGTCGACCTGCGCCTGCAAGGCTTCGAGTTGGCGCCGCGTCGCGCCGAAGAGGTCGAACGTGTAGGAGACGTCGACCGATGCGTTGTACAGACTGAAGATGCCGCCGTCGGGCGGGCTGGTGGCGTCCGAGAACCTGGCCCGGGACGCGCCGAGCTTGCCGCTGACCTGCGGGTAGAGCCGTCCGCCAGCGTCGGCCGCGTAGAGCTCCTGCGCCTGGCGCAGCGCGGCCTGCGCCGAAGCGAGCGTCGGGCTGTGCGCGAGCGCCGAGCGGATCAGTTCGTCGAGCGCGGGCGACTCGAACATCTGCCACCACAGTGCCGGCACATCCTGCCCGAGGTTCAGCTGTTGCGCCGCGCCGCTCGGACCCGATGTGCCGACGGTGCGCGCCGGCAGCGGCGCGGCCGAGTAGGCGCGCGCCGGATCGGAACCCTTCGGCGCGTCGGGCGCGACGAAGTCGGGCCCGACGACGCAGCCCGACAGCAGCGCGGCGACCGCCAGCCACGGCGTCCACGCGTGGCGACGCCGCGAGGCGGCTCCCGCCGTGCACCGCTGTCGCCCGCTGCGCCACACCCGAGGCGCGACAGCGCAGCGCAAAGGCAACTCGTTCTTCGAATCGGTCTCCAAGACGCTTGCCCGCCCTTCTGCAGGCTTGACTCCGCAAAAGGTTCGCATTCTTATCCAGATCGCGGCCCCATGCACGCCCGTCCCGAGGCCGACCGCACCGGGCGTCCAGCGGCACGTCCCGTGCTGACTCGCGTGTGGCGCTACCTGCAGTGTGACTTGTGGCGTCAGGCCGCGGCCTGCGCGAGTCGCCTGCGCAGCCGCACCGATTGCGGCGACGCCGCTGCCTGCGGCTGCAGCAACGCGCGGGCGCGCTCGTGCTGATTCGAGCGCAGCAGGGCGTCGATCAGGATCTGCTCGAACAGATCGCGCTGGGCGTGGCTGCCGCCGATCGCCTGCAGGCGCGGCCGGGCTTCGGCCATCGCCTCGGCGGCGCGCCGGTACTCGCCGCGCGCATGCGCGAGCAGGCCGCGGCAGGCCGGCACGGCGACGCGCTGCCAGGCGTCGCGCGTGAGTGCGGGCGCGCGCGGTGCGAAGTCTTCGACCGCGCGCAGCAGTTCGTCGGCCTCGGGCCGGCCGGCGCGCGCCAGGCCGTACAGGTACTGCATGTCGAGGAACGGCTGCACCTGATCATGGGTGCGCAGCGCAAGATGGTCGGCGACGTCCTGCCAGCGGCCGCCGACATCGACGCCGGCGAGTTCGAGCCGGGCGAGCAGCGAGACGGCGCCGATCTGGTCCTGCGAGTATTCCTTGCACACGCCCCAGACGTGATCGTCGTACAGCGCGAGCACAGCGGCGTCGTCGCCCTGCTCGAGCGCGAAGAGCGCCTGGTGCCACCAGTTGTGCGTTTCCATGAACGAGTTGAGGCCGACCCAGAGCGGGCTCACGTCGTGCAGGAAGGCGCGCCCTTCGGCGATCCGGCCCTCGGTCAGCATGACGTGCGCCAGCGCATGGTGCGCCCAGGGCTCCTTCTCCTGCATCGCGATCGCGCGCCGCGCCGCCTGTTCGGCCTGCCGCATCTCATGGCATTGTTCGTGGCCGAAGGCCGTCATGCCGTGCAGATACGGCACGTCGGAGGCCGCGGCCTGCGAACCGAGGGCCAGACGCAGCATGGCGCGCGCGTCGCCGAGGTCGAAGTGGAACGCCTGCGCGAGCTTGAGCGAGGCGAGATCGCGCGGATGGTCGCGCAGCAATGCTTCGAGCAGGCCGATCGCGCGGCCGACGTCATCGTCGCACCAAGCCTGCACGGCACGCGCGAAACAACGCTCGCGCTCGCTCGCCGGCACTTTCGATGCCGCGGCGCGCGCGAGGTGCGGCCGCGCGTTGACCGGCCCGGCGGGCGATTCGGCGAACAGATGGATC
>CAZVNC010000010.1:0-17211 GCA_964628305.1 uncultured Ideonella sp. | reverse complement strand
GGGTGCGGGTAGCTCGAGATGCCCTTGCCGTCGACCTCCTGGCGGAAGTTGAGCAGCTGCTCTTCACTGATGCGCCCTTCCATGAATGCGCGCGCATAGATGCCGGGGCACGAGTGGCCTTGGTGATAGATCAGGTCGCCACCATGGCCTTCGCTTTCGGCATGCCAGAAGTGGTTGAAGCCGGTGCCGAGCATCGTCGCGAGCGACGCGAAGCTTGCGATGTGGCCGCCGAGGTCGCCGCCGTCGGCCGGATGCAGGCGATTCGCCTTCACGACCATCGCCATCGCGTTCCAGCGCATGTAGGCGCGCAGCCGCTCTTCGATCTCGACGTTGCCCGGCGTGCGTTCTTCCTGGTCGGCGGGAATTGTGTTGACGTAGGCGGTATTGGCGGAGAACGGCAGATCGATGCCGGCCTGGCGCGCCTGATCGATGAGTTGCTCCAGCAGGAAGTGCGCTCGCTCCCCGCCTTCGGAAGCGATGACTGCCGACAACGCCTCGAGCCATTCGCGCGTTTCCTGCGCATCGTCGTCGTTGGCTGGAGCACCGAGAAACGATTCTGGTAGAGCGGACATGCAAACCTCCTGCTGGCAGTGGCTGTCGAGTGTCGCACAGTTCGACGTTAAATTCGAATTATGCGATTGCGTTTCGTATTGTGAAATACACGGAGACGGCAAAACGATCGGCGATCCATCCCTGCGTCGCACACCTCGATAATCGCACGATGCGCAATTCCCCGGGTGCCAAGATCAGCCGCATCACAGCGCGCGCGCGGCTCGAGCGGTTGCTCGGCCGCTGGTGGCGAAAGCAGCCACCGGACCGGCAGGACCGCTTCGCGACCCTCGGGCCGCTGGTTTCGGTGCTGCTGTTCCTGGCTGCGATCATCTCGGCCTTCTGGTATCTGCGCAACGAGGAGTTCGAGCGCGAGCAGGAAGCGGTCAAGCGAGACGCCGAGATCGCGCAGCAGCAGATCCGCCTGCGCTTGATCGAGAACAAGGAGCAACTCGTGCGCATCGCGCGCGAGGTCGGGACCCGCACTATCGATCGCGAGCAGTTCGTTGCTCAGGCGGCAAGCTTCACCCAGGAGCGCCCCGAGATCAATGCGATGACCTGGATCGGCGCCGACCGCCGGCCAAAAGCCAGCTACACGGCACGCGGTCTGTCGGCATTCGAGTTCGACCAGAGCGCCAGCGGCGAGCCGATCGCCGAACCCGATCCCGCGCTGAATCCCGACTCCGACACCTTCGAGGCGGCGCGCGTGCAACGCCAGCCGGTGTACTCGGGACCGATTTCCGGCGCCGGCGGCGCCGAGGTGTTTCAGATCATCGTGCCGCTCATCGATCGCAATGCGTTTGCGGGGGCGCTGATCGTCGAGTATTCGATCGAACGCCTGTTGCGCTACTTCGTTCCGGTGGAGATCACGAATCGGCATTCGATCGCGTTGTACGACGAACGCGGCCGCGCACTCGCCAGCAGCGTGATCCCGATGCCGGGCCACCAGGCGCGGCCGGCTGCGATCGTCTACGACCTGCCGCTCGCACCCGCCGGCAACGGCATCGTGCTGCGCAGCCAGGGATTTCGAACCTCGATCGGCCTCGTCAGCAACACGCTGTTCTGGATGGTGGTTGCGCTCTCGGTCCTGACGCTGTGGACGCTGCTGGGCACCTGGCGCCACATGTCGCGCCGGATGCAGATGCAGGCTGCACTCGTCACCGAGACCAACTTCCGCCGCGCGATGGAGAACTCGATGCTGACCGGCATGCGTGCGATGGACATGGAAGCGCGCATCACCTACGTCAACCCTGCTTTCTGTGCGATGACGGGCTTCGCCGAGAGCGAACTCGTCGGCCACCAGCCGCCCTTCCCGTACTGGCCGAACGATCGCCGTGAAGAGAACAACCGCCTGCTGCTGCAGGAACTCCAGGGCCGCAGCCCGGCGGGCGGCATCGAGGTCAAGGTGATGCGCAAGAACGGCACGACGTTCGACGCCCGCATGTACGTCTCGCCGTTGATCGACCCGAAGGGCCAGCAGACCGGCTGGGTGACGTCGATGACGAACATCACCGAGGGCAAGCGGGTACGCGACCAGTTGTCGGCTTCGCACGAACGCTTCACGACCGTGCTCGAGGGTCTGGAAGCAGCGGTCTCGGTGCTCTCGGTCCAGCAGGGCGAGTTGCTGTTCGCGAATCGCTCCTATCGACTGTGGTTCGGCGCCGACGGCAACGGACATGCGCTGCTCGCCGGCGGCGAATCGAGGCTGCCGAAGTCGCCCAAGGACGAAGATGATTCGGTCGACAACCTCGGCGGTCTGCCGACCCACGAGCTGACCGGCGCCGGTTCCGACCCGCGCGAGATCTTCGTCGAGGGTCTGGAAAAATGGTTCGACGTGCGCGCGCGCTACCTGCAATGGACCGATGGCCGTCTGGCGCAGATGCTGATCGCGACCGACATCACGGCGCGCCGCAGCGCTGAAGCCCTGGCCGCGAGCCAGGCCGAGAAGGCGCAGGTCACGAGCCGGCTCGTGACGATGGGGGAGATGGCGTCGTCGGTCGCGCACGAACTCAACCAGCCGCTGACGGCAATCAGCAACTACTGCAACGGCATGATGACGCGCGTCGAAAGCGGCACGATCAAGACCGATGATCTGATCGCGACACTTTCGAAGACCTCGCGCCAGGCGCAGCGTGCGGGCCAGATCATCCACCGCATCCGTTCGTTCGTGAAACGCAGCGAACCGCAACGCCAGTGGACTCAGGCGCGAACGATCATCGACGATGCAGTCGACCTCGCCGGGATCGAACTGCGGCGGCGCAATGTCTCGATCCAGACCCACGTGGCGCAGCGTTTGCCGCCGCTGCACGTGGACCCGATCCTGATCGAACAGGTCGTCCTGAACCTGCTGAAGAACGCCGCGGAGGCGATCGACACGGCGCGCCTGCCCCCGGCGCGGCGCAGCATCGAATTGCGCGTCGTGCCGCGCCATACGCCCGAGGAAGGCGGCGTGATCGAGTTCAGCGTGACCGACACCGGGCCCGGCATCAAGGACGAAGCGATCGGCCGGCTCTACGAGGCCTTCTTCTCGACCAAGACCGACGGCCTCGGAATCGGCTTGTCGCTTTGCCGCTCGATCGTCGAGTCCCATCAGGGCCGGATCAAGGCGCAGAACTTATACAATGGAAATCTCGTCGAAGGCTGCCGGTTCTCGTTCACGCTGCCGGTCGACCTCTCCCAAATCGAAGGCCTCGCGCCTGCCCTGAGTTTGCCTACATGAGTCTTATCCCGAAGCGCGGTACCGTCTATGTGGTCGATGATGACGAGGCGGTGCGGGACTCGTTGCAATGGCTGCTCGAAGGCAAGGACTACCGGGTGAAGTGCTTCGACTCGGCTGAAACCTTCCTCTCCCGCTTCGATCCGCGCGAAGTCGCCTGCCTGATCGCCGACATCCGGATGGACGGCATGAGCGGCCTGGAACTCCAGGACCGCCTTGTCGAGCGCCGCTCGCCGCTGCCGATCGTCTTCATCACCGGCCACGGCGACGTGCCGATGGCGGTGACGACGATGAAGAAGGGGGCCGAGGATTTCATCGAGAAGCCGTTCAAGGAGGACGCCCTCGTCGCGCTCGTCGAACGCATGCTCGAGCGGGCACGCAGCGCGTTCACGCAACACCAGGAGGCCGCGAGCCGGGATGCACTGCTGTCGCGTCTGACGACGCGCGAGAGCCAGGTGCTCGAGCGCATCGTCGCCGGGCGTCTCAACAAGCAGATCGCCGACGATCTGGGCATCAGCATCAAGACGGTCGAGGCGCATCGCGCCAACATCATGGAGAAGCTGAACGCCAACACCGTTGCCGACCTGCTGAAGATCGCGCTCGGCGCACAGCCCCAGGCCAAGGCCTGACCCTCGTCCACCCCCGGAGGCCGCTTCGACGAGCGGCCTCTTTGCTTTCAGGGCCTGCGTTCAGGCACAGAGGAGCCCACCGACCATGACCGCCCGCCTTATCGACGGCAATGCGCTCGCAGCATCGATCCGTGCCGACGTCGCGCGCCGCGCGGCCGCGTTCACCGCGCGCGGCCGCAAGCCGGGTCTCGCCGTGATCCTCGTCGGCGAGAACCCGGCGTCGCAGGTCTACGTGCGCCACAAGGTCAAGGATTGCGAGGAAAGCGGCCTGCATTCGGTGCTCGAGCGTCACGGCGCAGCGATCTCCGAAGCTGCGCTCCTCGGCCGCATCGCCGCACTGAACGACGATCCGGCGATCGACGGCATCCTGGTGCAACTGCCGCTGCCGGCGCACATCGACGCCGGCAAGGTGATCGAGGCGATCTCGCCGCACAAGGACGTCGACGGATTCGGCATCGCCAGCGCCGGCGCGCTGATGATCGGCCGCCCCGGCTTTCGCGCCTGCACGCCGTACGGCTGCATGAAGATGCTGGACGCGATCGGCTGCGATCCGCGCGGCAAGCATGCGGTCGTGATCGGGCGCAGCAACATCGTCGGCAAGCCGATGGCGATGCTGCTGTTGCAGGCGAACGCCACCGTCACCATTTGTCACAGCGCGACGCCCGACCTTGCGCACCATACGCGCGATGCGGACATCGTTGTCGCCGCGGTCGGCAAGATCGGCATGCTCAGCGGCGCGATGATCAAGCCCGGCGCCGTCGTCATCGATGTCGGCATGAATCGCGGTGCCGACGGCAAGCTGTGCGGTGACGCCGATTTCGCAAGCGTCAGCCAGGTCGCGGGTTTCCTGACCCCGGTGCCGGGCGGCGTCGGCCCGATGACGCGCGCGATGCTGCTCGTCAACACCATGGAAGCCGCCGAGCGTGCGCTGCAAGGCGCCAATACTGCAGGACCGAGATGACCAATCCTCTGCTGGAGGCGCACGATCTGCCGGCGTTTGCCCACATCGCGCCGGCCGACGTCGGGCCCGCCATCGACGTCCTCTTGCGCGACGCCGAGGCCGCGCTCGAGCTTGTGACGAGCGACGCTTTCCCTGCCGACTACGACGCCCTCTCCTCGATCCTCGACGTGGCGACCGAACGCCTCGGGCGCGCCTGGTCGGCGGTGAGCCACCTGAACGCGGTCGCCGACACGCCCGAGTTGCGCGCCGCGTACAACGAGAACCTGCCGCGCATCACCGCGTTTCACACCCGGCTCGGCGCCGACGAGCGGCTCTACGCGAAGTACAAGGCGGTGCTGGCGAGTCCGCAGGCGGCGACGCTTTCGGCGCCGCGCCGCCAGGTGCTCGCCCACGCGATGCGCGATTTCGTGCTCTCGGGCGCCGAACTGCATGGCGAGGCGAAGGCGCGCTTTGCCGTCATCCGGGAGCGGCTCGCCGCGCTCTCGCAGCAGTATTCCGAACACGTGCTCGATGCGACCGACGGCTACTCCTGCTATGTTTCCGACGAAGACCTCGCCGGCGTGCCGTCTGACGCAAAGCAGGCGGCGCGCGCAGCGGCGATCGCCGACGGGCGCGAAGGCTACAAGCTGACGCTGCACTACCCGAGCTACCTGCCCGTCATCCAGTACGGCGAGAACCGCGCCTTGCGCGAGAAGCTCTACACCGCGAACGTCACCCGCGCGAGCGAACTCGGCCCGGCCGCGCTCGACAACACGCAGGTGATGCGCGAACTGCTCGCGTTGCGTCAGGAGGAGGCCCGCCTTCTCGGCTACGCCAACTTCGCCGCGTTGTCGGTGGTGCCGAAGATGGCCGATTCGCCGGCCCAGGTCATGAGCTTCCTGCGCGACCTCGCCGCGCGCGCTCGGCCTTATGCCGAGCGCGACCTCGCCGAGTTGCGCGACTTCGCGCGCACCGAACTCGGCCTGCCCGAACTCCAGGCCTGGGACCTCGCCTTCGCTTCCGAGCATTTGAAGCAGCAGCGCTATGCGTTCAACAACCAGGAGGTGAAGCAATATTTCACCGAACCGAAAGTGCTCGACGGGTTGTTCCGGATCGTCGAGACCTTGTTCGAAGTCGAGATCCGCGAGGACCACGCCGAGGTCTGGCATCCGAGCGTGCGCTTCTTCCGGATCGAGCGCCGGCGCGCGGGTCTTGCCGACTCCGGCAATGAACTCGTCGGCCAGTTCTACCTCGACCTGCACGCCCGGCCCGGCAAGCGTTCGGGGGCCTGGATGGACGAAGTGCGGGGCCGCTGGGCGCGCCCCGATGGCACGCTGCAAACGCCGGTCGCGAACCTGGTCTGCAACTTCACGCCGCCGCTCGAGGTCGATGGCGTCACGCGCCCGGCGCTGCTGACGCACGACGACGTGACGACCCTGTTCCACGAGTTCGGCCACGGCCTGCACCACATGCTGACGCAGGTGAACGACATCGGCGTCGCCGGCATCAGCGGCGTCGAGTGGGACGCGGTCGAGCTGCCGAGCCAGTTCATGGAGAACTTCGGCTGGGAATGGGAGGTGCTCGAACGCCTCACGGCACATGTCGATAGCGGCGAGGCGCTGCCGCGCGCGCTCTACGAGCGCATGCTCGCCGCGCGCAACTTTCATAGCGGGCGGCAGACCGTGCGCCAGGTCGAGTACGCCCACTTAGACATGCGGCTGCACGCCGAGCCCGGGAGCGAAGCGCAGATCCAGGCCCTGATCGACGAGGTTCGCCACGAGGTCAATATCGTCCTGGCGCCGCAGTTCAACCGCTTCCAGCACGCCTTCTCGCACATCTTTGCCGGCGGTTACGCGGCCGGTTACTACAGCTACAAGTGGGCCGAGGTACTGAGCGCCGACGCCTGGAGCGCGTTCGAGGAGAGCGGTGTGTTCGACGCTGCCACCGGGCGCCGATACCGCGAGGCGATCCTGGAGGCGGGCGGCAGCCGTCCGGCGCTGGAGAGCTTCAAGGCCTTTCGCGGCCGCGAACCGACGATCGACGCACTCTTGCGCCAGCAAGGCATGGCTTGAGTTCGGTGCCGGCGCGCCGATAAACTCCGATCAGGCGCAAGCGTTGCTTGACGCGTTCAGGAGCGAGCATGAGCAGCCACATCTCCCCGACCCTCGGAACAAGCCGGCGCCGGGCGGTGCCGTCGGCACGCTTGGCGCTTGCAACCTCGGGCGCATTGATCGCCACCTTGTTCGCCGCGCTGCCCGCGCATGCGCTCTACAAGGTCGTCGCGCCGGACGGCAAGATCACCTACACGGATCGCCTGCCCGATACCGCGGGCGGCAAGGTGACGCCGCTGACTGCCGCCGGCAGCGCTGCCGCGGACAGCACGACGCTGCCGCCGGAACTCCAGAAAGTCGCCGCACGCTACCCGGTCACCCTTTTCGTGACCGCCGATTGCACGCCTTGCGACAACGCGCGCGCCCTGCTGCGCCAGCGCGGCATTCCGCACGCCGAGAGAATCGTGCAGTCCGGGGACGATGCGGATGCGCTGCAACGCCTGACGGGTACGCGCGACGTGCCGACCCTGATGATCGGCACGCAGTCGGTTCCCGGGTTCGATTCGCAAGCCTGGAGCGGCTATCTCAACGCGGCGGGCTACCCGCAGCAATCGATGCTGCCGCAGGGCTATCAGTTCGCCGCGCCGACGCCGTTGCAGACAAGGCGCGAGGCCGCCCAGCCGGTTGCGCCGAGTTCGCAGGAACCGTTGCCAGCCGCCGAGCCGTTGCGCAACGCCGCCGGCATCAGGTTCTGACCCGGCGCGTGCACGCCGCGCACCATTTCAGACCCGGCGCGCCGCGAAGCTGCCGCTGCCGACGGCGAGCGCCATCACCCAGAACAGCGCCCCCGCGCCGAGCGCTGCGCCAACGACGCCGAACAAGAGCGGCATCGCGGCGCTCGACGCATTGATCGCCATCGAGCGCAGCGCGATCGCTTCGCCGTGGCGTTCGGGCGGCGTGATGTGGTGCAGCGTCGACATGATCATCGGCTGCACCGAGCCGAGCGACATGCCGAGCAGCACGGCGCAGACCGCCATCAGCCCGTCGTTCGGCATCAGCGGATAGACCGCGAACACCACGGCGGTAGACACCATCGCGCCGACGAGCACCTGGCGTTCCCGCAAACGGTGCGCGATCATCGGCAGCAACAGGCGCACCGCGGCGACCGAAAACGCGAACAGGCCGAGGATGGTGCCGATCGCCGATGCGCTCATGCCGCGCGCGTGGCCGAGGACCGGCAGAACGAAACTGTGCACGTCCCAACTGGCCGAAAGCAGCCAGTTGACCAGCATCAGACGGCGCAGCGGCACCGAGCGCAGCAAATCCCACGCCGCACGGCGCGGCAGGTGCGGCGCGGTCGGCGCAGCAAGCGTCAATGCGCCATCCTTCGGCACCTGGCGGGCGATCGCGAGCGCCGCGAGTGGCAGCACGCCGAGCACGCCGAACGCAGCCCCGAAGCCGACGCCGTCGATCAGCACGCCAGCGAGGATCGATCCGGTCATGTTGGCGATTGCCGGCGCAAGACCGAGCCAACTGAAGACCTTGATGCGCTCGGTCGCCGTGCCCGCGAGGCGTCCGGCGCTGCGCTGGATCGTGATCATGCCGATGTTGGCGCCGGTGCCGCAGAGCACGGCCGCAACGCACAGCGCGGCGTAGGCCTGCGACAGACAGGCGAGCAAACCGCCGGCGGCGCACAGACCGACGGCGAGCCGCAGCGGAACATGGTAGCCGTGCCGATCGGCGAGCCGCCCGGCCTTCATCGCGAACACGACCGGCGCGGCGGCGAACAACGCGAGCAGCACGCCGACCGCCCAGGCGCTGTAGCCCGCCGTCAGCGCCTGCAACGGGGCCGCGACACGCACGCCCGCCATGCCCGCATGCAGACAGATCTGGCCGAGGATGATCGCAATCAACGGCCGTGGATTCGCTCCCACCGGCTGCAATGGCGCGTGCAGCACGGCGTCGGGGATCGGTGGCGCGGGGTCGAGCTCAGGCGGCATCGCCGTCGCTGGCAGCGGAATCCGCGCCGGGCAAAAGCAGTTCGGCCTGCGCGAGCGGCAAGGCCTCGACGCTCTTCAGCTTTCGCGTCATCACGTTGGTGCGCGTCTTCGCCTTGTCGATCGTGTCGGACGCTTCCTTCAGCTTTTGCTGCGTCTTGTCAAGCACCTCGCCGAACTTGGCGAACTCGGTCTTCACCGCGCCGAGCACTTCCCACACTTCGGCGGAACGCTTCTCGAGGGCGAGGGTGCGAAAGCCCATCTGCAGGCTCGTGAGCGTCGCCAGCAGCGTCGTCGGCCCGGCCAGCATCACCTTGTGCTCGCGCTGCAGGCTCTCGACAAGGCCGGGTCGGCGCAGGGCTTCGGCGTACAGGCCTTCGGTCGGGACGAACATGATGCCGAAATCTGTCGTGTACGGCGGCGCGACGTACTTCTCGCGCAGCGTCTTCGCCTCGGCGCGCAGGCGCACCTCGATCGCCTTCGCGGACGCTTCCACCGCAGCCGGGTCGGCGCGCTCCTGCGCCTCGACGAGGCGCTCGTAGTCCTCGCGCGGAAACTTGGCGTCGATCGGCAGCCACAGCGGCGCGCCATCGTCGCGCCGGCCCGGGAGCCGGATCGCGAACTCGACGCGCGCGCCGGTCTGCGGCAAGGTCTCGACGTTGGTCGCGTACTGCTCGGGCGTGAACACCTGCTCGAGCAGGCCGGCGAGCTGCACCTCGCCGAATACGCCGCGCGTCTTCACGTTCGTCAGCACCCGATTCAGTGAACCGACGTCGCGCGCCAGATCGCGCATGTCGCCGAGGCCCTTGTGGACCTGCTCGAGCCGCTCGGCGACCTGCTGGAAGCTGGCCGTCAGGCGCGTCTCGAGCGTCGCCTGCAGCTTCTCGTCGACCGTCGCGCGCATCTGCTCGAGCTTCTTCTCGTTGTCCGCCTGCAGCGCGCTCAGGCGCTGCTCGACCGTGTTGCGCACTTCGAGCAGACGGCGTTCGTTGGCGTCGGAGAGCGCTCGCAACTGCTCGCCGATCGCCTCTCCGAAGCGTCTGAAGGCCGCATCCTGCGCGTCGCGCGATGCCTGCGCCTGCATCGACTGCGCATTCACGACACCTTGCAGCGAGCTGCTGACCGCCTGCTGCGTCGCCGCGAGCTGAGTGCGAAAGCTGTCGATCTGCTCGTTCTGGGTCCGCGCCACGTCGCCCGCCTGCGCGAGCAAGGTCTGCTGGAAGGCGGCGAGCGTCTGCCCGATCTCCTGGCGCGTGCCGCTGCCGCTGCGCGCAACTTCGTCGCGCAGTTCGCGCTCCAGGCGTTCGGAGTCGGCGCGCGCGGACTGCGAAATCGTATCGATCGCACGCTGCAACGCCGCGTCGTCGCTGCGCCGCAGCAGCAGCCACGCGACGAGCATGAGCGTCACGCCGCAAAGCGCAACAAGTAGCCATTCGATCATCCGGCGATTGTCGCAGCGCAGTGCGCCGCGATGGCGGTTCAGCCTTGGCAGACGATGCTCATCTGCGCCTGCGGACGTGCAACGTCGTAGCTGACCGCCCAGGCCAGTTCATTGGCAGTGGCCGAATCGGCGCTCAGGCCGGCAAGCTGTCCGCTCGAATGCCACTCGCGCAGCACGGCGTGCCCGCGCGGGCAAAGGCGCGCCGCTTCGGATGACAACGTGCGCAGGTCCGTGCCGCTCAGGTCGTACGCGCTTTGGCCGGTATCGGTCGCCAGCGCGCGAACCTGCGTCCCCGCGCAGCTGCAAAGCAGCAGCGCCGCCCACACCACGCAGATCGCGGGTCCGGCCCGCCCTAGCCTCGATCGCACGTTGGCCCCTGTCTCGACATTGGGCTGCATTGTGGCAACCGCAAGCGCGGAGGGACGCAGCGAACTGCGCGAGGAAGACGGGCCAGTTCAGCCGCTTGCAGGTTGCGGCTGCGGCACGCGGGGCGCTCGACAGCGCTAGCGTGAAGCGTCTGAACGCGGCGCGAGCACGCCGGGATTGACCGGCGTCGGCGGCCGACCTGCATTCGGGCCGCAGCCAAGGGCGGCGATCAGGTTGTCGGCGGCCAGATCGGCCATCGCCTGGCGCGTCGCGACCGTTGCGCTCGCGATGTGCGGCGTGAGCACGACGTTGGACAAGGCCAGCAAGTCGGGGTGCACCTGCGGTTCGCCTTCGAACACGTCGAGCCCGGCAGCGGCGATGCGGCCCTCGCGCAGCGCGGCGGCGAGCGCCGCGTCGTCGACGATGCCGCCGCGCGCGATGTTGGTCAGCGTCGCGCCGGGCTTCATCTGCGCGAGTTCGGCGGCGCCGATCGCGTGGTGCGACTGCGTCGAATACGGCAGCACGAGGACGAGGTGGTCGGCTTCGCGCAGCAGCGCCTCCTTGCTCACGTAGCGCGCACCAAGGCCGGCTTCGATCGCCGCGTCGAGCCGCGAGCGGTTGTGGTAGATCACCTTCATGCCGAAGCCGTGCGCGCCGCGGCGCGCGATCGCCTGCCCGATGCGGCCCATGCCGAGCACGCCGAGCGTCGTGCCGTGCACGTCGCATCCGGTCAGCATGTCGTAGCGCCACATCCGCCATGCGCCGCGGCGCAGGAAGTGCTCGCCCTCGGTCATGCGGCGCGCGGCGGCGAGCACAAGCGCGAAGCCGAAGTCCGCCGTCGACTCGGTCAGCACGTCCGGCGTGTTGGTCACCACGACGCCGCGCGCGGTGCAGGCATCGACGTCGATGTTGTTGTAGCCGACCGCCATGTTGCACACCGCACGCAGTTGCGGGCAGGCGTCGAGCAGCGCGACGTCGATGCGCTCGCCGGTCGCGAAGAGGCCACGCTTGCCCTGCAGCCGGCGGATGAGTTCGGCCGCGTTCCAGGGCTCGTCGGCGTCGTTGCTCTCGACGTCGAAGTGCTCGCGCAGGCGATCGAGGACGGCGGGAAAGACGGCGCGTGCGACGAGGATGGACTGCTTCATTCGATGAACCCCGCAAAGTCGGCCACCGGCGTGCGTCCGGTGATCCGTGAACTGACAACTGCCAATCCATCTTCGACGCCCGGCTTCGAGTCGTCGACCGGCGCGCACGCCGCAGCAGCTTCAAGCCGCCCGATTGTTCCACTCACGCCAACTGTCGCACGCGAGACCGAGTGTGGCGCGCTGAATCGAGATCGTGTCGGCGATGTCGCGACCATAGCCGCCCGCCATCGACAGCGCGACCGCGACGCGACGTTCGCGCGCTGCGCCGAGCACGCGGCGGTCGCGCTCGGCGAGCCCACCGGCACTCAACTTCAGGCGGCCCAGGCGGTCGCCTTCGTGCGGGTCGGCCCCCGCGAGGTAGAAGATCAGCCCGGGCGGGGCATCGGCGGTGCGCGCCCACAGGGTTTCGAGCGCGCGATCGAGCGCGTCGAGATACTGCGCGTCGCCGCAACCGTCGGGCAGCGCGACGTCCAGATCGCTTGCCTCCTTGCGAAACGGGAAGTTGCGCTCGGCATGCATGGAGAGCGTGAACACGGTCGGGTCGTTGCGAAAGATCGCTGCGCTGCCGTTGCCCTGATGCACGTCGAGATCGATCAATGCGACGTGCAACTCGTCACGGCGCGTGCGCCGCCACTCGGCCTGCATCAGGCGTGCCGCGACGGCAGCATCATTGAAGACGCAGTAGCCGCTGCCGCGGTCGGCACTTGCATGGTGGGTGCCGCCGGCCAGATTCGCCGCAACGCCCTCGGCGAGCGCGGCGCGCGCCGCGGCGATCGTCGCGCCGACCGAGCGGCGCGAGCGCTCGACCATCTGCGGCGACCACGGAAAGCCGATCTCGCGCTGCTGCATGGCGTCCAGGCGCCCCTCGACAACCCGGCGCACGTAGTCCGGCGTGTGGGCGAGCGCGATCTCGCCGTCGCTCGCGGCGGGCGGCTCGAGGATGCGGATCGCCGGCAACTGTGCCTCGACGCACTCGCGCAGCAGGCGATACCGTTGCATCGGAAACCGATGCCCGTCCGGCAGCGGCAGGACAAAGCGCTCGGATGAGTAGGCTCGCAAGCGCCGATCCCGGCGTTAGCGGCGGTCAGCGGCGGACCCTTCGCGCGCAGCGCAAGACACGCCGGACGCCGGGTCCGCACCGGCCCTGCGGCGCGCCAGCGGTCCGCAACCCCGGCGCCAGGTTCGCGACCAGCGGGCGCCCCCTTCGCGGCGCAAATAGAAGGTGATCCCTAAATTGCGGCGGTGCAGCAAAAAACGCTTGATTTCCCGTTTGGCGGCGCTATACTTCATTTCATGTTGCAGTGCAGCAAACAAGCACTCCAACCGATTGTCCCTGAACCCACCCACTGGAGATTAACCATGCTGACCGCTGAACAAATTGTCGCCGCCCAGAAGGCCAACATCGAAACCCTCTTCGGCCTCACCAACAAGGCCTTCGAAGGCGTCGAGAAGCTCGTCGAGCTGAACATGCAAGTCGCCAAGGCGTCGCTGAGCGAAGTCGCCGAAGGCGTCAACGCCGCGCTGTCGGTGAAGGACGCGCAAGAGCTGATCGCGCTGCAAGCCAGCCTGCTGCAACCGGCCGCCGAGAAGGCCGCCGCCTACAGCCGCCATGTGTACGACATCGCCGCGAGCACGAACGCCGACATCGGCAAGCTCGTCGAAGCGCAGAGCGCCGACGTCCAGGCGAAGTACATGTCGGTCGTCGATGCCGCCGCGAAGAACGCCCCGGCCGGCTCCGAGAACGCTGTCGCGCTCGTCCGCACCGCCGTCGCGGCCGCGAACAACGCCTTCGAAACAGTGCAGAAGGCCGCCAAGCAAGCGGCGAACGTCGCCGAGTCGAACTTCCAGGCGATGGCTGCCACCGCCGAGAAGGCGACGGCGGGCACGGCCAAGTCGCGCCGCGCTGCCTGAGGCAAGCCACGAAAGACCGCGCCGCGGCAAGAAATCTGCCGCGGCGTTGAACTTTCCGACCGAGGGCAGACTCTCACCATTGCTGCGGGGCAGAGCTCGCAGCCCTCCTGAACGTGAGTCTCCTCGGTGCCTCCTGAAGCACGGCTTCAAGGTACCTTCGGCCCGGTGTCCGCACCGGGCCTTTTCTTTTTCAGGGCACCCTCTCGAGGCGTCGCTGAGGCGCTCGTTCATCGACCGTTCATCCGATACGGCCGAGAATCGAGGCATGAAACCAATCGACACAGCCCGACGCCACGCGCTGCGCGGCTGGCCGCGGCAGATCGCGACGCTGGCCGGCGCCGCGGCGCTTGGCCTTGCACTGACCGCCGCGTGGGCGGGAGGCGGGCACGATCACGACCGCGCCCGCGCCGCGGTCGAGGCCGGCGAGATCCTGCCGCTGCCCGCGCTGCTGGAGCAGTTGCAGCGCACGAATCCCGGCCAGGTGCTTGCGCTCGAGCTCGAGAAGGACGACGGCCGCTGGATCTACGAGATCAAGCTGCTGCAAAATGACGGCCGCCTCGTCAAGCTCGACGTCGACGCCCGCACCGCGCAGGTGCTGAAGCTCGAAGCCAAAAGCCGCAACGGCGGCAGAGGCGCTCGCAACGCAAGCGAACCCGGGCAATGAGCCCGGCACGTCAAGTGCCATCGAGATGAGGCTTCTGCTGGTCGAAGACGAACCCACGCTGCGCAAGCAGTTGCGGGCCGGGCTGGAAGACGCCGGCTACGTGGTCGACGTCGCCGACAACGGGCGGGACGCGCAGCACCTGGGCGAGACCGAGCCCTTCGACGCCGTCGTCCTCGACCTCGGGCTGCCGCAGCTCGACGGGCTCACGGTGCTGCAGCGCTGGCGCGGCGCGGGGCGCACGATGCCGGTGCTGATCCTCACCGCGCGCGACAGTTGGCACGAGAAGGTCGCCGGCATCGACGCCGGCGCCGACGACTACCTCACCAAGCCCTTCCACATGGAAGAGCTGCTGGCCCGCCTGCGCGCACTGATCCGGCGTGCCCAGGGCATTGCCTCGCCGCTGCTGCAATGCGGGCCGCTGTCGCTCGACACGCGCAGCGGCCGCTTCACGCTCGATGGCCAGGCGCTCGCCTTGACGAGCCTCGAGCATCGCCTGCTCGCCTACCTGATGCACCGGCCGGGCGCGATCGTGTCGCGCACCGAACTCACCGAACATCTCTACGCGCAGGACTTCGACCGCGACTCGAACACGATCGAGGTCTTCGTCGGCCGGCTGCGCAAGAAGCTGCCTCAGGGGCTGATCGAAACCGTGCGCGGAATGGGCTACCGGCTGACGGCGGCGCCGTGACCGCAACGAGCCGGCGCCGGCCGCTGTCGCTGCGCTTTCGGCTGCTCGCGGCGACGGTCGTCGCGCTCGCCGTCGCCCTGCTGCTGGCGGGGTTCTTTCTCGCGAGCCAGTTTCGCGAGCACGTGCAGCGCCAGTTCACGCTCGCGTTGACGGCGCAGCTCGACCAGCTCACTGCCGGCCTGGAGTTCGATGCTGCCGGTCAGCCGCGAATCGACGTCCAGGCCGAGAGCGACCCGCGCTGGTCGCGGCCGTATTCGGGCAACTACTGGCAGCTCGACCGCCTGGCCGAAGGCACGCTGCAACGCGGCGTGCTGCGCTCGCGCTCGCTGTGGGACACGACGCTGTCGGCGCCCGAGGATGCCCTTGCCAACGGCGCCGTTCACGTGCACCAGAGCGCCGGCCCCGAAGGCGCCCACCTGCTGGTCGTCGAACGCAGCCTCCGCTCCGACGACACGGGGAGCGTGCAATGGCGGCTGCTCGTCGCCGCCGATCTGCGCGAGACCGAGGCCGCCGTGGCGCGCTTCGACCGCGTCCTCGCCGCCTCGCTTGGCGTGCTGCTCGTCCTGCTCGGCGTCGCCGCGCTTGCGCAGGTCGCGGTCGGCCTTGCGCCGTTGAAGAAGCTGCAGCGCGCGCTCGGGTTCGTGCGCGAAGGCGAGGCACAGCGACTCACAGGCGACTTTCCGTTCGAGGTGCAGGGCTTGATCGACGACTTCAACGGCGTGCTCGACCGCAACGCGCAGATCGTCGAGCGTGCGCGCACCCAGGCCGGCAACCTGGCGCATGCGGTCAAGACGCCGCTTGCGGTGATGGCGCAGGCCGCGTCGGCCGCCGAGCGGCGCCCCGAAGGCGACCCCGGCCTCGCCGTCATCGTCCAGGAGCAGGTCGCCGCCGCGCGGCGCCAGGTCGACTGGCATCTGGCCCGCTCCCGCGCCGCGGCCCAGGCGGCGCCGGGCACACGCACCGCGGTCGGGCCGGTGATCGACGGCCTGCTGCGCGTCGTCGGCCGCGTGCACGCCGGACGCAGCCTGACGCTGACGAGCGAACCGATCGCGCCGACCACCAGCTTCGCCGGCGAACTGCAGGACCTGCAGGAGATCGTCGGCAACGTGCTCGACAACGCCTGCGCCTGGGCGCGCAGCGAGGTCCGCGTCTCGGCAAGCAGCGATCGCGCCTTGCGGCAGTTGCACATCGTCGTCGACGACGACGGCCCTGGGATCGACGCCGCGCGCCGCGACGCCGTGATAGCGCGCGGCGCGCGGCTCGACGAGTCGGTTCCCGGCAGCGGGCTCGGCCTTGCGATCGTGCACGAACTCGTCGCGCTCTACGGCGGCAAGGTCACACTCGGCGCGGCGCCGATCGGCGGTTTGCGCGTCGAACTCATCCTGCCGGCAGCGTCGCAGCATCGCGCTGGCTGAAGCGCTGCGGCAACTCGCCCCAACTCAGCGGTACGCCCGCAGGTACTTCCACTCGAACAGCCGCTTCGCGAGGTGGAGCACGCGCAGGTTCGGCACCAGCATGTTGCGGTCAGTCGTGCGGTAGACGAGCGAGCCTTGGTCGATCGCATCGACGATGCAGACCAGTTCGGTCTTGAAGGTGGCCGTCGCCGGCCGGCCCGCAAGGTCGGCGAGCAGGTTGGCGGCCGCCGCCGCGGCCTGCAGATCGGCCATGTGGGCCTGCTTGGGCATCCAGTCGGGGCCGGGGAAGCTGCCCGAATCGCCGACGACGAAAACGCGCTCGGTGCCGGCGACGCGGCACTGCGCATCGGCCTGCAGCAAGCCGCCCGGCGAGCGCGCGAGCGTCGTCCGATCGAACCAGAGATTGCCCGTCATGCCGGGCATGAAGAGGATCAGGTCGGCGTTGAACTCGCCGCCTTCGGTGACGACCTTGTCGGCGTCGAAGCGCTTCATCTTGTGCCCGAGATGGGTGCGCACGCCGCGCCGCTCCATCTCGGCGAGCAGGTGCGCGACGGCCTTCGCGCCGAGCCGCTTGCCGGGCTCAGCGGCCGGGCTGAAGAAGACGATCTCGAAACGCTCGCGCCGGCCCTCGCGGCGCAACTGGCGGTCGATGCCGAACAGGAACTCGAACATCGGCCCGCCGCGCATCGCCTGCGGCTC
>CAZVNC010000009.1:0-17821 GCA_964628305.1 uncultured Ideonella sp. | reverse complement strand
CAGCGGCTGGTACTTCTCGTAGTTCTTGAAGCGGCGCTTGATGACCGCCGCGCGCTCGAACAGGTAGGTGTATTCCTCGGCCCGGAAGTCCTTGAACTGCAGGTAGTGCTTGATGAGGCTCATGCCGGGTTTCATGGCGCGGGCGCGGCGAGAAATTCCTTGATCAGCGGGCACAGGATCGCGATCAGCTGCTCGGCCTCGTCGGCCGACAGGATCAGCGACGGGACGAGGCGGATGACGCGATCGGCGGTGACGCTGATCAGCAGCCCCGCCTGCGCCGCAGCGCCGAGCAGGGCGCCGCACGGCCGGTCGAGTTCGATGCCGAGCATCAGGCCCTGGCCGCGAATCTCGACCACGCCCTTCACACCGGAGAGCTCTTTCTCGAGGCCGCTCTTGAGCGCAGCGCCGACGCGCGCGGCGTGCTCGAGCAGGCCGTCCTCCTCCATGATGCGGATCGTCTCGACCCCGGCGCGCATCGCGAGCGGGTTGCCGCCGAAGGTCGTGCCATGGTTGCCGGGGCCGAAGACGTCGGCCGCGCGCGGCCCGCAGACCACGGCACCGATCGGCACGCCCGAGCCGAGACCTTTGGCGAGCGGCATCACGTCGGGCACGATGCCTGCCCACTGGTGGGCGAACCACTTCCCGGTGCGGCCCATGCCGCACTGCACCTCGTCGAGCATCAACAGCCAGTCGTTGGCGTCGCAGATGCGGCGCACCGCGCGCAGGTAGTCGACGGTCGCCGGGTTGATGCCGCCTTCGCCCTGGATCACCTCGAGGAACACGGCCGTCACGTTCGGATGGGTGCGAGCGACCGCCTCGAGCGCCGCCGCGTCGTTCAACGGCACGCGCACGAAGCCCTCGACGAGCGGGCCGAAGCCGGCCTGGATCTTCGGGTTGCCGGTGGCGGACAGCGTCGCGATCGAGCGGCCATGGAATGCACGCTCGTAGACGACGATCTCGGGTCGTTCTATGCCCTTGTCGTGGCCGAACTTGCGTGCGATCTTGAGCGCCGCCTCGTTCGCTTCGAGCCCGGTGCTGCAGAAGAACACCTTGGACAGCTTGGAGAGCTCGCACAACTTGGCGGCGAGTTGTTCCTGCAGCGGCACGAAGTAGTAGTTCGAGGTGTGGATCAGCTTGCCGATCTGGTCCTGCAGCGCCGGCACCAGCTTCGGGTGCGCATGGCCGAGCGTGTTGACCGCGATCCCGCCCAGGCCGTCGAGGTACTTGCGGCCCTCGGTGTCCCACAGCCAGCAGCCTTGCCCGTGCGAAAGCGCGATCGGCACCCGCCCGTAGGTCTGCATCACGTGCGGTTCGGTGGGCGGCATCGGCTTGGCGCTGGCTTTCATGCGGGCTCCGGCAAAAAAATCGGCCCGGGCAGGGCGAAAGCCCCGTCCCGTGCCGCAATGATTCTAAGGTGACGCCTGCGCGAGCCGAAAAAAAGGGGATGAACCTGCGTGCCGCATTGGCGTGTGATGCTGCGCCGCAACAAGGACGAGGCACAATAGCGCCCCGTTCCCGACCGGCCGTCAGGGCGCTGTGGGCCGAGGGTCCGTTCCGGCCGCGTCGAGCGGTTGCACCGACACGCATGAAGCCCAATCCGCCGCGCGAGATCTTCATCCAGGGCCTGACCCACGCGGGCAAGGTCTTTCGCCCGAGCGACTGGGCCGAGCGCCTGGCGGGTGCGATGTCGTGCTTCCGCCCGGAGGGGACGGTCGGCTCCATCGGCGCGCACATCGGCTACTCGCCGTACTGCGTGCCCAACACGATCGACGGCGTGAAGTGCGTGATCGTCAACGAGGGGCTGCGCGACGTCGAACCGATGGCGTGGGACTTCGTGATGAACTTCGCGCGCGACAACGACCTGCAGACCTTCGAAGCCTGCCTGCTGCCCGACGCGCCGGCGCAGTGACGTCGGCTCGCGAACGCGCGGCGCCGAGGCGGCAAGAAAAACAAAAGGCCCGCACTTGCGGGCCCCGTGATCGCGGCGGGCGGGAGTTCAGGCCGGGGCGGACATCGCCTTGATCTTCGCGGACAGCCGGCTCTTGTGGCGCGCCGCCTTGTTCTTGTGGAAGATGTCCTTGTCGGCGATCGAGTCGATCACCGGCTGCGCGGTCTTGAAGAGCTCGGCGGCCTTGGCCTTGTCGCCGGCGGCGACGGCTTTCTGCACGTTCTTGATGACGGTGCGGAACTTCGAGCGCAATGCGGTGTTCGCGGCGTTGAGCTTCACGTCCTGGCGGACGCGCTTCAAGCCCGACGCGATGCGGACGGTCTTCTTCTTGGCTTTGGTCGAGGTGGCCATGCTGGATGCTGTTCTGGGTGGAGCGAAGCCGTAAAGTATAGCATTTCGGCGAGCCAGTGTGCCGCCCCGACAAGGTCCAGATGAACCTGCTGCGCGCTGCCTCCACCGTCTCGCTGTTCACGCTCGCCTCGCGCATCACCGGGCTCGCGCGCGAGCTGATCATCGCCGCGACGTTCGGCGCGAGCGCCGCGACCGACGCCTTCAACGTCGCCTTTCGCATTCCGAACCTGCTGCGGCGGCTGTTCGCCGAAGGCGCGTTCTCGCAAGCCTTCGTGCCGATTCTCGCGGCGACGCGCAGCCGCGACGGCGACGAGGTCACGCGGCGTCTGATCGACGCCGTCGCGAGCGTGCTGTTCTGGTTGCTGCTGTTGCTGAGCGTGCTCGGCGTTGTTTTCGCGCCGGCCGTCGTCTGGCTCATGGCGTCCGGGCTCGCGGCGTTCGACGACGCGGTCGTGATGACGCGGCTGATGTTTCCCTACATCGCGTGCATGTCGCTCGTCGCATTGTCGGCCGGCGTCCTCAACACCTGGAAGCGGTTCGCGATTCCGGCCGTGACGCCGGTACTGCTCAACCTGTGTGTGATCGGCGCCGCGTGGTTGCTCGTGCCGCAGTTCCGGGTCTGGGGGATCGCGCCGATCCATGCGCTGGCGGTCGGCGTGATGGCGGGCGGTGTCGCGCAACTCGCGCTCCAGGTACCGGCGCTGATGCGGATCGGCGCGTTTCCGCGTATCGCGGTGTCGGTCGCCGGTCTGCGCGGGGCACTGAGTCATCCCGGACTGCGCCGCATCCTGCAGCTCATGCTGCCTGCGCTGCTCGGCGTTTCGGTGGCCCAGTTGTCGCTGCTGATCAATACCCAGATTGCGTCGCACGTCGGCGTCGGTGCGGTCTCGTGGCTCACCTACGCCGATCGGCTGATGGAGTTCCCGACCGCGCTGCTCGGTGTCGCGCTCGGCGTCGTCCTGCTGCCGCAGCTTTCGGCGGCGCAGGGGACCGGCGACGATGCGGCCTACTCGGGCCTGCTCGACTGGGGCCTGCGCCTCGTCGTGCTGCTCGCGCTGCCCTGCGCGATGGCGCTGGTCGTCTTTCCTGTGCCGCTCGTCGCGAGCCTCTACAACTATGGCGCGTTCGATCCTCAGGACGTGCAGATGACGGTGCGCGCGCTGATGGGCTACGGCGTCGGCCTGATGGGGCTGGTCGGCGTCAAGGTGTTGGCGCCCGGCTTCTATGCGCGCCAGGACATCAAGACGCCGGTGCGCATCGCGATCGCGATGCTCGTGCTGACGCAGCTCATGAACCTGGCGTTCGTGCCCTGGCTCGGCCACGCTGGCCTCGCGTTGTCGATCGGCCTGGCCGCCCTTTGCAATTCCGCGTTGCTGCTGATCGGGCTGCGCCGCAGCGGCGTCTACAAGCCGCTGCCGGGCTGGCCGGGGTTCGGCTGGCGGGTCTTCGTTGCGACCGCGCTGATGGGCGGCGGGCTCGCGTTCGCGGCGCATGCGATCGACTGGGTCGGCCTTGGTGCACAACCAGCGGCCCGGATCGGCCTGCTCGCGCTGTCGCTCGTCGCGGCCGCCGTCGTCTACTTCGGCGCGCTGTTCGTGCTCGGCCTGCCGCTCAGGCAATTGGCAAGGCGCGCGTGATCGCACGCCGCGCGGCGTGCGCAAGTGCCGCGCGGCTGGCGCGGCGGTGGCCTACACTGGCGCAATGCCAGGCCCGCTTCAATTCGCGATCCCGAGTGCGCTCGACTACTTCACCACGCTGGTGGCGGAAGACGAGAGCCTGTCGCTCGTCGAGGCCGCGGCGAGCATCGCGCAGGACGCACACCCGCAGCTCGACGTGCAATCGGTGCTCGCCGAGATCGACGCGCTCGGCGCGAAGCTTTGCCGCCGCGTGCCGGCCGACGCCGTGCCGCTTCAGCGGCTGCGGCTGCTGAACCGCTACTTCTTTCACGAGCTCGGCTTCGCCGGCAACGTCAACGACTACTATGACCCGCGCAACAGCTATCTGCACTTGGTGCTGAGTTCGCGCCGCGGCATCCCGATCACGCTCGCCGTGCTCTACATCGAGTTCGCGCAGCAGATCGGCCTGCGCGCGCGCGGCGTGTCGTTTCCCGGGCACTTCCTCGTCAAGCTGCGCCTGAACCAGGGCCAGAAGCAGGGCGAGGTGCTGATCGATCCGTTCAACGGCCGCTCGCTGTCGCGCGAAGACCTGGCCGAAATGCTCGAGCCCTATCGTCAACGCCATGGTCTGGCCGACGAGGACGAGATGCCGCTCGGTCTGTTCCTGCAATCGGCCTCGGCGCGCGATGTCGTCGCTCGCATGCTGCGCAACCTGAAGGAAATCCACCGCGGCAACGAGGACTGGGTACCGCTGCTGGCGGTGCAGGAGCGCCTCGTCGTGCTGCTGCCGCAGGACTGGGAAGAGCAGCGCGACCGCGGTCTGACGTATGCCGAACTTGGCCGCACCGAAGAGGCGGCGCAGGATCTCGCGGCCTACCTCGAACACCGGCCGCAAGCGCAGGATAGTCGTGCGCTCGTCGATCGGCTCGCCGAACTGCGGCGCGCCACGCCGCCGCGGCTGCACTGAACCTAAGCGCCGGCTCAGATCAGCTGAGTTGCGGCTTCGTCGCCTTGCCGCGCCTCGACGCGGCCGATTCGAAACGCGGTCTGCCCCTGCGCCTCGAGCAGCGCGCTGGCGCGATCGGCATCCGCCGCGGCGACGATGACGACGAAGCCAATGCCGCAATTGAAGGTGCGGTGCATCTCGGCGTCGGCGACGCCGCCGTCGCGCTGCAGCCACGAGAAGATCTCGGGCCGAGGCCAACTGCGCGGGTCGAGCACCACCTTGCAGGCCGACGGCAGGCAGCGCGGAATGTTCTCGACGAGCCCGCCGCCGGTGATGTGCGACATGCCCTTGACGCGCACTTCGCGCAGCATTGCGAGCACCGGCTTCACGTAGAGCCGCGTCGGCCTCATCACGCGCTCGCGAAACGGCATGCCGTCGAGCATCGCCGGCAGGCCCGCGCCCGTCGTGCCGGCGCGTTCGACGATCCGGCGCACGAGCGAATAGCCGTTCGAATGCACGCCGCTCGACGCCAGCCCGAGCACCACGTCGCCCACCGCGATGTCGCGGCCGTCGACGATCGCGCTCTTCTCGACCGCGCCGACGCAAAAGCCGGCGAGGTCGTATTCGCCCGGCGGATACATCCCCGGCATCTCGGCCGTCTCGCCGCCGATCAGCGCGCAGCCCGACTCTTCGCAGCCGCGCGCGATGCCGGCGACGACGCGCTCGGCGGTGTCGACGTCGAGCTTGCCGCAGGCGAAGTAGTCGAGGAAGAACAGCGGCTCCGCGCCCTGCACGAGGACGTCGTTCACGCTCATCGCGACGAGGTCGATGCCGACGCCGTCGTGCGCGTCCCACTCGAACGCGAGCTTCAGCTTGGTGCCGACGCCGTCGGTGCCGCTCACGAGCACCGGCTCGCGAAAGCGCTTGGGCAGCTCGAACAGCGCGCCGAAGCCGCCGATGCCGGTCAGCACGCCTTCGCGCAGCGTGCGCCGCGCGAGCGGCTTGATACGCTCGACGAGGGCGTCGCCGGCGTCGATGTCGACGCCCGCGTCGCGGTAGGAAAGCGGGGATTGGGACATGCCAGCGCAGGCCGCAGCGAGCGGCCGCTAGAATTTCGCGGATTCTACGGGCCGTACCTTGGCCGCAGCGGCTGCGAACCGCAACCCGGAGCCCGCCCCGGCGGCTCGTTTGCGTTGCGACCGCCGTCCGCGGCACGCCGCTCGTCCCTTTCCGTCCGCACTGGAAGCCCAACTGAACGCGTTGCCGCCATGCGTCTCGCCGCGATGAGGCAGATCCCGCTCGCCATCGCGCCGCCGCCCGAGAGCAGCTTCGAGAGCTATCTGGCGGGCGAGAACCGCGCCGCACTCGAATGCTTGCACCAGCTCGCGCCGCATTCGGCTCCGGTCTACCTCTGGGGGCCGGCCGGCAGCGGCAAGACGCATCTGCTGCGCGCGCTCGCGGCTTCCTGGCAGCAGCGTGGCGAGCGGGTCGCCTGGTTCGGGCCGGCCGCAGCGCTGCCGTGGGCGTTCGACGAGCGCGCCGCGCTCGTCGTGTTCGACGGCTGCGATGCGTACGACGCTGCCCGGCAGCAGGCCGCGTTCGCGATCTTCGTGCAGGCGAGCGCGGCAGGGATCGCGGTCGTCTCGGCCGGGGCGCTGCCGCCCGTCGATCTGCCGCTGCGCGAGGACCTTCGCACCCGGCTCGGCTGGGGGCTAGTGTTTGCATTGCAGCCGTTGACGGAGGGCGAAGCGCGCGCCGTGCTGCGCCGCGAGGCGGACCGGCGCGGCATCCGGCTGTCCGACGAGGTGCTCGCCTATCTGCTGACGCGGTTCGCGCGCGACCTGACGCAACTGATGGCGCTGCTGGACCGGCTCGACGATTTCGCCCTCGCCAGCCGGCGTGCGGTGACCGTGCCCTTGCTCAAGAAGATGCTCGAGGAGGAGGGCCCGTGAAGCCGACCCGTCTGTGCCTGTTCGATCTCGACCAGACGCTGCTGCCGATCGACTCCGACCACGCCTGGGGCGAGTTCCTGATCCGCCTGGGCTGGGTCGACGCGGACGCGTTTCGCGCCGGCAACGACGCCTTCTACGAGGCCTACCAGGTCGGGCAACTCGACATCCACGCCTACGTCGCGTTCGTCACCGCGCCGCTGCAGCGCCGCGACGCGGCAACCCTTGCATCGGCGCATGCCCGTTTCATGCGCGAGGTCATCGTCCCGCGCATCGAGCCCGCCGCGCTCGAGCTCGTGAACGGGCACCGCGAGCGCGGCGATCTGCTGTGCCTGGTGACGGCGACCAACGACTTCGTCACGGCGCCGATTGCGGCAGCGTTCGGCATCGAGCATCTGATCGCGGTGCGCCTCGAGCGCACGCCAGGCGGTACCATCACCGGCGTCATCGAGGGCACGCCGAGCTATCGCGAAGGCAAGGTCGCGCGCGTCGGCGAGTGGCTGCAAGGCATGGATCGCGACTGGGATGACTTCGAATCGATCACCGTCTACAGCGATTCGCCGAACGACCTGCCGCTGCTCGAGCGGGCCGACCATCCGGTCGCCACCAACCCCTCGCCGGCGCTCGAAGCGCTGGCCCGGGAGCGCCACTGGCGCATCTTGAGACTGTTCGACGCATGATCAGAAAATTCATCGACAAGCTGCTCGGCAAGGCGCCAAGCGGCGCGGCCGGCAAGACGGCGCTCGGCAAGCGCGTCGAGGTGGCGCGCGCCGAACACGGCATCGACCTCGAACTGCTCGACAAGAACGCGGTGAAGGTCGTGCAGACGCTGAAGGACGCCGGCCACGAGGCCTACGTCGTCGGCGGCGCGGTGCGCGATCTGCTGCTCGGCATGCGGCCGAAGGACTTCGACGTCGCGACCGACGCCACGCCCGAGCAGGTGAAGGCGCTGTTCCGGCGCGCCTTCATCATCGGCCGGCGCTTTCGCATCGTGCACGTCGTCTACGGCCGCGGGCGCGACCACGAGGTGATCGAAGTCTCGACCTTCCGCGCCGCGCTTGCCGCCGCTGACGCCGAGCATGTCAGCGGCAACGAAAAGACCTCGCGCGCCGAACTCGCCGGCAAGAGCCACGTCGTCGACGCCGAGGGCCGCGTGCTGCGCGACAACGTCTGGGGCCCGCAGATCGAGGATGCCGCGCGGCGCGACTTCACCGTCAACGCGATGTACTACGACCCGCTGACCGAGACCGTCGTCGACTACCACCACGGCTTGCGCGACGGCCAGAAGAAGCTGCTGCGCATGATCGGCGACCCGGTGACGCGCTACCGTGAAGACCCGGTGCGCATCCTGCGCGCGGTGCGCTTCGCCGCCAAGCTCGGCTTCACGATCGAGGCGAAGACGCGCGCCCCGATCGCCGAGATGGCCGCGCTGCTCGCGAACCAGCCGCCATCGCGGCTGTTCGACGAGATGATCAAGCTGCTGCAGACCGGTCATGCATCGAAGAGCCTCGAAGAGCTGCGCAGGCAGGGGCTGATCGGTACGCGCCAGGGCGTGTTCCCGATCCTCGACCTCGTGCTCGCCGACGGCGGCGAACCGAGCCGCTTCGTGCAACTTGCGCTCGCCGACACCGATCGGCGGGTCGGCGAGGGCAAGCCGGTCGCGCCGAGCTTTCTGCTTGCCTGCATGCTGTGGCATGAGGTGCTTGCCGGTTGGCAAAGGAACAAGGAGCGCGGCGAGGCGCCGTTCCCGGCGCTGCAACAAGCGCTGGAGGCGGTGTTCGAGCAACGCATCGGCGATATCTCGGGCCGCGGCAAGCTCGGCGCCGACATGCGCGAGATCTGGCTCATGCAGCCGCGCTTCGAGCGGCGCTCGGGCAATGCGCCGTTCGCGCTCGTCGAGCAGCCGCGCTTTCGCGCCGGGTTCGACTTCCTGCGGCTGCGCGCCGATGCGGGGGAGGTCGCGCCCGAACTCGCCGAGTGGTGGGAGGACTTCTCGCTCGGCAGCGACGACGAGCGCCGCGCATTGATCGAACTCGCGCGCGAGCAAAGCCCGCCGCGGCGTGCAGCGTCGCGGGTGCGGCGGGCTGGTGCGCCGGCCGTCGGGCCGACGCCGCAAGCGATGGCGGTCGAGGCGGCGAACGCCGAGCCGGCGAGCGACGAGCCAGCGAGCGAAGACGCCGCACCGGCCCGCCGCAAGCGCCGCCGCAGGCGCAGGCCGGCCGGCGCGGAAGGCGCGGCAGCGCCGGCTTCAACGCCCTGAGTGGTCCGCATGTCAGCGCCAGGGCCGACTCGCGCGCGCTGCCGAGCCTTCATCGGCCTCGGCGCCAACCTGGGCGACACCCGTGCGACGCTGCGCGCCGCGTTCGCCGCCCTCGCCGCGTTGCCGCGCACGCGACTGAAGGCGCGCTCATCGCTGTATCGCACGGCGCCCATCGATGCGAGCGGGCCGGACTACCTGAACGCGGTCGCGCTGATCGAAACCGGACTCGACGCGCACGAACTGCTCGTCCATCTGCAGGAGATCGAACGGCAGCACGGGCGCGATCGGCCGCATGCGAACGCGCCGCGCACGCTCGATCTCGACTTGCTGCTTTACGCTGACGCAAGGATCGAAACGCCCGCGCTGTGCGTGCCGCATCCGCGCCTGCACACCCGCGCCTTCGTGCTCGCGCCGCTCGCCGAACTCGCGCCGTCGCTAGCGATCCCGGGCCGGGGCCGGGTCGCCGATCTGCTGGCGAGCGTTGCGGCGCAGCGCATCGAGCGGCTCGCGGCAAGCGCCGGGCGCTGCCCGGCCCGGCCCGCAACGACCGCTGCGCCGACGCGCCGCGCCGGCTCCAGCCGCACACCGCGCCGCGCGCCACAGTCGGCCGACACCGAGATCGTCCCATGAATGCATCGACTCCTGTCGCCCTGCAGACCGTGCTGCTGCTGATCGGCTCGAACCTGTTCATGACCTTCGCGTGGTACGGCCACTTGAAGACGCTGTCGGACAAGCCGCTGCTGGTTGCCGTGCTGGCCAGTTGGGCGATCGCGCTGTTCGAGTACCTGTTGCAGGTGCCGGCGAACCGGATCGGCTTTGCCGGCGGCTTCAGCCTGGCGCAACTCAAGATCACGCAGGAGATCATCACGCTCGGCGTGTTCGTTCCGTTCGCGATGTTCTACATGGGCCAGCCGCCCAAGCTCGATTTCGTGTGGGCCGGTTTGTGCCTTGTCGGAGCTGCCTACTTCATCTTCCGCAGCTGACGGCTCGCAGCTCGCATTCGCCGCGTCTGCCGCGACGAAAGCTGAACGCTCCATTCACGCGCCGTTCAGGCGCGGCGGATCAGACTGCAGGCACGGTCCTCGATGACCGGATTTGCAGAGAAGGGGAACGCATCATGACTTCGAACCTTATGTTTACGGCGATCGCGGCGGCCGCGGTACTGGCGGGTGGATCGGCCCTCGCGGGACAGGACCGCGCGCCCATCGATCAGACGAGCCAGCGCGCAGTGCAGGACGACCACCGCGCCGAGCGCAAGCACCACGACCGCGACCGCCAGGAGGCGCGGGTGTCGAGCGCGCTGCAGGTCGTGCCCAACGCGAGCCTGCCGGACCAGCCTTCGTACGGCTGGCAGTACTTCTCGGATCAGCAGGCGAAGGTCGCGGTGGTGATCAGCCCGACGGGGGAATACTTCCTCAGCCGCGGCGACGGTCCGCGCCAGATCACCGGGCCGGCCGGCAACGCACTCGCGACGCCTCCGGGGCGGGATTGAGCCTTGTCTCCAGCACGCCGCATGCGCCGCCGCGATCGTGACGCGCGCATGCCCGGCGCTGGCACCTATCCTTGCCGATATCGGGGAATCCGGCTGATGCGGCGCGCCGACCGGACCGGTATCCGATGCCGGCCGGCGGACGACGCGAACGAGGAGATCGAATGAACTGGAGGAACACGCAGGACCGCTATGGGTCATTGTCGATCGGCATGCACTGGCTGATGCTGCTGATGATGATCGGCGTCTACGCGGCGATCAACCTGCAGGACCTGGCGCCCAAGGGCAGTGCGCTCAGGGCCGACTTGAAGGCTTGGCATTTCGCGCTCGGCATGAGCGTGTTCGTATTGGTCGCGGTGCGGCTCGCGACGCGACTTGTCTCGGGGCCGGCGCCGCGCATCGAGCCGGCGCCGTCGCACTGGCAGGAGCGCCTGGGCCAGGCGATGCATCTGGCGCTCTACGTGTTCATGATCGGCATGCCGCTGCTCGGCTGGCTCGCCGTCAGCGCGAAGGGCGACCCGGTCGCCTTCTACGGCCTGCAGTTGCCGCTGCTGGTCGGGCCGGACAAGGGCTTGTCGCGGTCGCTGAAGGAGGTCCACGAGGCGATCGGCACCGCCGGCTACTTCCTGATCGGCCTGCATGCCGCGGCGGCGCTGTTTCATCACTACGTGATGCGCGACAACACCTTGGCGCGGATGCTGCCGGCGCCGCGCTGACGGGCCGCAGGTCCGGGCGCGATCGCCGCGCTGCGGCCGGCAGGGCGCGCTGCTGTCGAAGGGGTGCCGGGTCGGCGGCGATAAACTCCCTCCCGGGCGGCTGGATGAAGCGGGTCGCGCACCAGAGCCATCCCCGGGAGACCGCATGTTTTTTGGAAAGCTGTTGCCGCGCGAGGGCAACTTCTTCGAGTTGTTCGAGCAGCACGGCACGCACATCGTCGAAGGCGCGCGCGCATTCATGCGGATGATCGAGAACTATCCCGATCTCGGCATGCGCGAGCAATACGCGAGCGAGGTGGGCCACGCCGAGCGCATGGCCGATCGCATCACTGCGGAGATGCACCGGCTGCTGCACACGACGTTCATCACACCGATCGATCGCGAGCAGATCCACGGCCTGATCGACGCCATGGACGACATCCTCGATCTGCTCCAGGATGCGAGCGAGACCCTGCTGCTGTACGACGTGCGGGCCGTGACCGACGAGGTGCTGCGCCTGGGCGAGCTCAGCGCCAGGTGCTGCGAACGGGTGCAGCATGCGGTATCGATGTTGTCCAAGCTGTCGACGCCGTCGGTGGCGGAAGCGGCGATCAAGACCTGCGAAGAGATCGACCGGCTCGAATCCGATGCCGACGGCGCGATGCGCACTGCGCTCTCGAAGCTGTTTCGCGAAGAGACCGACGTTCGCGAACTCATCAAGCTCAAAGCCATCTACGAGCAGCTCGAAGCGATCACCGACCGCTGCGAGGACGTCGCCAACCTGATCGAGGGCATCGTCCTCGAGAATTCCTGAGCTGCGCATGGCGACCGTGCAGGTGGCCTTCTGGGTCGTCGCGATGCTGGTCGCGATCGCGATCGCGTTCGACTTTATGAACGGCTTTCACGACGCCGCGAACTCGATCGCCACCGTCGTCTCCACCGGCGTGCTCAAGCCGCAGACGGCGGTCGCCTTTGCCGCGTTCTTCAACGTGCTGGCGATCTTCGTCTTCCACCTGAAGGTGGCGGCGACGGTCGGCAAGGGGATCGTCGACCCGGGCATCGTCGACCACCACGTCGTCTTCGGCGCGCTGCTCGGCGCGATCTTCTGGAACATCGTCACCTGGTGGTACGGCATTCCGTCGAGTTCGTCGCACGCATTGATCGGCGGCATCGTCGGCGCGGTCGTCGTCAAGGCGGGCGCAAGCGTGCTGATCGCGAGCGGGATCATCAAGACGGTGCTCTTCATCTTCATCTCGCCGTTGCTCGGCTTCCTGCTGGGCGGCGCGATGATGGTGGCCGTCGCGTGGACGTTCAAACGCACGTCGCCGCTGCGGGTCGACAATTTCTTTCGGCGCGCGCAGCTCGTGTCGGCCGGCATGTACAGCCTTGGGCACGGCGGCAACGATGCGCAAAAGACGATCGGCATCATCTGGATGCTGCTGATCGCGACCGGGTACACCGATGCGGCGCAGGCCTATCCGCCGAGCTGGGTGATCTGGAGTTGCTATCTGGCGATCGGCCTGGGCACGATGTTCGGCGGCTGGCGCATCGTCAAGACGATGGGCCAGCGCATCACGAAACTCAAACCGGTGGGCGGTTTCTGTGCCGAATCGGGCGGCGCGATCACGCTCTTTCTGGCGTCGGCGCTCGGCATTCCGGTGTCGACCACGCACACGATCACCGGCGCGATCGTCGGCGTCGGGTCGGTGCGGCGCGCGTCGGCGGTGCGCTGGGGAACGGCCGGCTCGATCGTCTGGGCCTGGATCTTCACGATTCCGGCATCGGCCTTCGCGGCCGGCCTGTTCTACTGGCTCAGCCTCAACCTGTTCGATTGATCATCGGCCGGTTGCGGCGGGCACGTCGGCCTGGAACTCGTAGAAGCGCTGTGCGCTGAAGGCGATCGTCGCCATCAGGATGCCGGCACCGAGCATCAAGGCGACGATCGCGCCGATCACGGTCGCCCAGCCGCTGCGCGATACCGGGCCGCCCGGGTTGTGGCGCGCGTTCCATTTCTCGTCGGCGACGAGCGCATAGACGAGTGCCGAGAGCATCGCGGCAGCCAGGGTCAGGCCGAGCCAGGGGATCAGCACCCACGCGATCCGGTCATCCTGTCCAAGCGACTGCATCCGATGCACGCCGTACAGACCGACCAGGCTGGGCAGCGGATAGAGCCAGCCTTCGAGGTCGCGCGCGCCGTGCAGGTAGAAGCGATGCAAGCCGAAGACACCGCCGATGATTGCGATCCACGTCGCGAGCGCCTTCGACTTGAACGAGGGCTGCTTCACCGGCAGCGCCCCGCCGGTCGGGATTTCGCTGTGTGGTCGCGGTTTTCGCGCGGGTGGGGCAGGTTTGCGCTTGCTTGCATACGGGGCCGCGTTTCGACGGCTGAGTTTATAATGAAGGGCTCCGGCATCCGCTTGCGACGGGCGAAGGCATGCCTCGCAAGCGCATCTGCGGTGTCGAATCCCGTGCCGATCGATCGGCTGCTTCGCTCGCCCTGCGTGTCTCCTGGTGCGGGGAAACTCTCAAGACTGAAGGAAACATCATGGTCGTGATCCGACTCGCACGTGGCGGCGCCAAGAAGCGTCCGTTCTACAACATCGTCGTTGCCGATTCGCGCCTGCGCCGTGACGGGCGGTTCATCGAGCGCGTGGGCTTCTACAACCCGGTCGCGTCGGGCGGCGAGCAGCCGCTGCGCGTCGCGTTCGACCGCGTCGACTATTGGGCCGGCCACGGCGCACAGCTGTCGCCGACGGTGGCGCGCCTCGTGGCACAGGCGAAGGCCGCTGCCTGAAGACTCGAAGATCCTGGTCGCGATGAGCGACTTCGACGCACCGGCGTGGCCGGATGATGCGGTCGAAGTGGGCGCCGTCGTCGGCGCCTGGGGCGTCAAGGGTTGGATCAAGGTCCAGCCCTACGCCGCCGATCCGCAGGCGCTGTTTTCCTCCAAGCGCTGGTTCCTGAAGCGCCCCGATGAACTGCGTCGCCCGGGGGAGCCGGCCCTGCCGACGCTGCTTCGCATCGTGCAGGCCAAGGATCATGGTGACGGCGTGATCGCGCAGGTCGGCGGCATCGATGACCGCGCGGCAGCGGAGCAACTGCGCGGAGCGCGGATTTTCGTTTCGCGCGGCAGTTTTCCGAACCCCGAGCCGGATGAGTACTACTGGGTCGATCTGATCGGCCTCGCGGTCGTGAACCGTCAGGGCGAGGCCCTGGGTACGGTCGCCGGGCTGATCGATACCGGTCCACACAGCGTATTGCGGGTCGCCCGCCCGGCGGCCGAGAAGAGCGCGAGCGCTGAAGACGGGGAACGGCTGATTCCCTTCGTCGCCGCCTACGTCGACGAGGTGGCGCTCGCGCAGCGGCGCATCGTCGTCGACTGGGGCCTGGATTATTGAGCCTGCGTGCTTGCGCGATGCGATTCGACGTCATCACGCTCTTCCCCGAGCTGTTCGGGCCGCATCTGACACTGGGCGTCACGCGGCGCGCGTACGAAAGCGCGCAACTCGACGTGAAGCTGTGGCCGCTGCGCGACTTCGCCGACAACGCGTACCGCCGGGTCGACGATCGGCCCTATGGCGGCGGGCCGGGCATGGTGATGCTTGCCGAACCGCTGGAGCGCGCGCTGCAGGCAGTGCGAGTCGCGCGCAGCGAAGCCGATCCGGCGCCACTGGTGCTCTTCAGCCCCACCGGGCGGCGCATCGATCAGGCGCTGGTGCGCGAGTGGGCGACAGGTGCCGGCGCCGTGCTGCTCTGCGGGCGCTACGAAGGCGTCGATCAACGTTTCATCGACCGCCATGGCGCGCTCGAGTTGAGCCTCGGGGACTTCGTTCTCTCGGGTGGCGAACTGCCGGCGCTGGCGCTGCTCGACGCGATCGCCCGCCTGCAGCCGGGCGTCTTGGGCGACGCCCAGTCGCACGAGCAGGACAGCTTTTCGGCCGGCCTGCTCGATTGCCCGCATTACAGCCGGCCCGAGAACTGGCGGGCACCGGATGGCGATCGTCCGGTGCCGCCAGTGCTGCTGTCCGGCCACCATGCCGACATCGCACGCTGGCGGCGCGAGCAGTCGCTGCTGCTCACCGCACGGCGCAGGCCCGATCTGATCACCGCGGCCCGCGCCGCAGGCGTGCTGTCGGCGACGGACGAGAAGTTCCTTGCCGCCCTGAAGCTATAATTTCAAGCTTTTCGATCCTCTGTCAGGCTCGTTGCGGCCCCGATGCCGCTCTACGTTAGAAGAAGCGCTGGCACGATCACCTGGAGAAAACCGTGGACCTGATCCAAACCCTCGAGCAGGAAGAAATCGCTCGCCTCGACAAGAATGTGCCGCCATTCGCGCCGGGCGACACCGTGATCGTCAGCGTCAGTGTCGTCGAAGGCACGCGCAAGCGTCTTCAGGCGTACGAAGGCGTCGTCATCGCCAAGCGCAACCGCGGACTCAATTCGAGCTTCATCGTGCGCAAGATCTCGAACGGGGAGGGCGTCGAGCGCACCTTCCAGCTCTACAGCCCGCTGATCGCGGCGATCGAAGTCAAGCGCCGCGGCGATGTGCGACGCGCCAAGCTCTACTATCTGCGCCAGCGCTCGGGCAAGTCGGCGCGGATCAAGGAAAAGCTCTCTTGAACGGCGCCGGGTGAGAGTCCCGGCCGCGCGCACCGACGAGCCGCCTGCCGCATGATGCACAGGCGGCTTTGTCGTTCCAACTTGCGCAGTCAGGCACGTCGATGGCACTGAGCTTCAATCCCCAGGACATGCCGGTCATCGGCATCGACGATCACCTGCCGTCGATCGCGCCGCCGGCGCTCGCTCCCGCAGCGCTGCGCGAGCGGTTTCGCGTGCCGCCGAGGTGGGTGCCGGAGACGACGGTCGAGCCGCGCTTCATCGAACGCACGCCGACCCGCGCGTCGGTGCTGGTGCCGATCGTGGAGCGCGACGAGCCGACGGTGCTGTTGACGCAGCGCAGTGATCATCTGAGCGACCACCCGGGTCAGATCGCATTCCCGGGCGGCCGCGCCGAGGACACCGACGCCGACGCCACCGCCACCGCGCTGCGCGAAGCACACGAGGAGATCGGCCTGCCCGCATCGCAGGTCGACGTGCTGGGCGCGATGCCGCTCTACACGACGGGAACGGGCTTCCTCGTGACGCCGATCGTCGCCATCGTCCAGCCGGCGTATTCGATGCGCGCCGACCCGTTCGAAGTGGCCGAGGTGTTCGAGGTGCCGCTCGCCTTTCTGATGAACCCATCGCATCATCGGCATCATGCGGTCGAGTGGCGCGGCGTTCGCCGCGAGTTCCTCTCGATCCCGTATCAGGGGGTGGACGCGCAGGGTCGCCCGCGGCGCTACTTCGTCTGGGGCGCGACCGCCGCGATGCTGCGCAACCTGTACCGTTTCCTGTCCGCGTAAGCCGCGAACGCCGCTCGGCCGCGGCGCCTGAGGGGTGGCCGAGGGGCGGCCGGTATCATCGTCGCCGATGAGTTTCTTCGCTGTCCTGCTTGCACTGCTGATCGAACAGTTGAGGCCGCTGCCTCGAGGCAACTGGGTCTTTCGCGCACTGGTCGGCTGGATGCGCTGGACCGGGTTGAACTTCAACGCGGGGCGCGACCGCCACGCCTGGGTCGTGTGGAGCGTCACGGTCGTGCTGCCGGCGGTCGTCGCGTTCGGGGTCTATTTCGCGATCGCCCGCTTCAGCCTGATCCTCGCCCTCGCGTGGAACGTCTGCGTGCTGTACCTGACGCTCGGGTTCCGGCAGTTCAGCCATTACTTCACCGACATCCGCGACGCGCTCGAGCAGGGCGATGACGAGACCGCGCGCCAGCGCCTCGCCGATTGGCGCCACCTCGACGCGAGCGAACTGCCGCGCACCGAACTGCTGCGCCACGTGCTCGAGCATTCACTGCTCGCCGCGCACCGGCATGTGTTCGGCGTCTTCTTCTGGTTCGTGCTGCTGTCGGCGTTCGGCCTCGGCCCTGCCGGCGCGGTGCTGTACCGGATGTCCGAGTTCGCGAGCCGCTACTGGGCCTACAAGAGCCGCACCGTCGGCGCGCCGACGAACGACAAGTTGATGCTGCTGTCGCGCCAGCTCTTCAGCCTGATCGATCACGTGCCGGCGCGCATGACGGCCTTCGGCTTCGCGGTCGTCGGCAATTTTGAGGAAGCGGTGACGTGCTGGCGGCGCGACGCGTCGCTGTGGCGCTACCAGAACGAGGGCATCATCCTCGCTGCCGCGGCCGGCGCGGTCGGCGTGCGCCTCGGCGGCGCGGCGCCGCCGGGCGTGACGCCCGATCGTTCGCAGACGCTCGAGGGCGGTGCGTCACAGGATGCGGTCGAAGCCCAGGGCTCCACCCCGGGCGCCGAGCCGCAACTCGGCCATCTGAGAAGCGTCGTCGGCCTCGTCTGGCGCTCGGTCGTGCTGTGGATGCTGCTGCTCGCGCTGCTGTCGCTCGCGAACCTCGTCGGATAGCCGGTGCGCCGAGACTTAGCGCGCGCAGCAAGTCCGTCAGCTCAGCTCAGCTCGTCCCACAACTCGCAGTAGATGCGATGGCGCGAGGCGCTGATCTCGCCTCGG
>CAZVNC010000008.1:15436-18303 GCA_964628305.1 uncultured Ideonella sp. | reverse complement strand
CGCAGACGGTGCAGGCGCATCTGGCCGACGTCATGGCGCAGGAGGGCGTCGACGCCGAGCCCGGCGCACTGCGACTGATTTCGCGCGCGGCGCACGGCTCGATGCGCGACGCGTTGTCGCTTGCCGACCAGGCGATCGCGTTCGGCGCCGGAACGCTCGCCGAGGCCGGTGTGCGCCAGATGCTCGGCGCGGTCGATCGCAGCCATGCGCTGCGGCTGGTCGAGGCGCTCGCGCTGCGCGACGGGGCGGCCGTGATCGCCGTCGTCGACGGCCTGCGCGCGCTCGGTCTGTCGGCCGGCGGGACGCTGGAGGAGATGGCGTCGCTGCTGCAGCAGATGGCGGTCGCGCAGGCCGTGCCGCAGGCGCTCGACGCGCAAGACCCCGAGTCGCCGGAGGTCGCCCGCCTGGCCGCGCTGCTGGCGGCCGACGAGACACAACTGCTCTACAGCATCGTGCTGCACGGCCGCGCCGAACTCGGTCTGGCGCCCGACGAATACAGTGGCCTCGTGATGGTTCTGCTGCGTCTGCTCGCGTTCGCGCCGCAGGAAGGCGGTGCGGCGGCCGAAGCCCGGCCCGCAACCGCCGGGCCGCTCGCAGCGACTGCGGTTGCCGCCGCAGCGCGGCCCGCGGCACACAGCGTTGCGATGCCGCGTGAACCAGCTCCGTGGGAGGATGAACCGCACGCGGAGCATCAATCCGCCGCACCGCTGCTCGCGCAGGAGCCACCGGCGGCAGGCGCGCCGCAGGCCGACCAGGCCGCCCCGAGTCCGCCGTCGAGTGCGCTTGGCGACCGCTGGGAGCGGCAGGTGCGCGAATTGATCGCCGCCGGCAGCATTAGCGCGCTGACGCGCGAACTGGCGCTGCAGGCACAATGCGTCGCGATCGAAGGCGGGCGCTGGCGGCTGCGTGTCGAACGTGAGACCCTTGCCGCAGCGGCGCATCGCGACCGCCTGCAGGCCGCGCTGGGCGATGCGCTCGGCGGCGCGGTCGAACTCGAGATCGAGATCGGCGCGGCACAGGACACGCCGGCCCAGCGCGAAGCCGCCGAGCGTGCGCGGCGCCAGCAGGCGGCGGAGAAAATCATCCACGACGATCCACTCGTGCGGGCGCTGATGCAGCAGTACAGCACGGCGCGCATCGTTCCCGGATCGGTCAAGCCGCACTGATCGTGCATACGCCGCACGGCCGTGCAGACGCAGGCCAGCGGCACAACCAGGAGTCAAGGACATGATGAAGGGTCAACTCGCCGGACTGATGAAGCAGGCGCAGGCGATGCAGGACAACCTGAAACGCGCCCAAGAGGAGCTCGCGACGATCGAGGTCGAGGGTCAGTCGGGCGCCGGGCTCGTCAAGGTCACGATGACGTGCAAGAACGATGTGCGCCGCGTAGCCATCGACCCGAGCCTGCTCGCCGAGGACAAGGACATGCTCGAAGACCTGGTCGCCGCGGCGTTCAATGACGCGGTGCGCCGCGCCGAGACCGTGAGCGCGGAGAAGATGGGCAAGCTGACGGCCGGCATGCCAATGCCGCCCGGCATGAAGCTGCCGTTCTGATTCTGCGCCGGGCCGCCAAGTCGCCATGCTGGAGCCGATGCTGCAGGTGCTGGTCGAGGCCTTGCGGCGCCTGCCTGGCGTCGGTGTCAAGTCGGCGCAGCGCATGGCGTTTCATCTGTTGCAGCACGACCGCGCCGGCGCGCAGGCCATCGCCGCCGCGCTGCAGGCAGCGGCATCGCGAATCCGGCATTGCGAACGCTGCCACACCTTCACCGAATCGACCGTTTGCGCGACCTGCCTCGATGCCGGCCGCAACGCACGCCAGCTCTGCGTCGTCGAGACGCCCGCCGATCAGGCGGCGCTCGAACGCAGCGGCAGCTACCGCGGCCTGTACTTCGTGCTGATGGGGCCGCTCAGCCCGCTCGATGGCGTCGGCGGCAACGACATCGGATTGCCGGAGTTGCTCGCGCGCGCGACCGACGGCAGCGTCGAGGAAGTGATCATCGCGACCAACTTCACCGCCGAAGGCGAGGCGACCTCGCACGTGCTCGCCGAATGCCTGAAGGCGCGCGGCATTCGCACGACCCGCCTGGCACGCGGCGTGCCGATCGGCAGCGAGCTCGAATACGTCGATCTGGGGACGATCGCGCATGCGCTCGCGGATCGCCGCTGAACCTCGAATACCGGGCGCGTACGACGCCATGACGACTCGCTCACCGTTGCCGCCGCTCTCGCCGCAGATGCGCGATGTGCTCGACCGCATCCGGCGCGCGAAGCGGCCGCCGTTTCACACCCTGACACCGCAACAGGCGCGCGCCGCGTACGCTGCGGCTGCCGAGGTGCTCGATCTGCCGCGCGCGCCGCTTGCGCGGGTGGAGGATTTCAAGCTGCCGGCAGCGGACGGACAACTGCTCGACGCGCGGCTCTACGCGCCCGCGCACGCAAAGCTGCCGGTGTTGCTCTTCCTGCACGGCGGCGGCTTCGTGATCGGCGGGCTCGAGACGCACGACAGCCTGTGCCGCCAGTTCGCGCTGAAGAGCGGCGCCGCGGTCGTCGCGCTCGACTACCGGCTCGCGCCCGAACATCGGTTCCCGTTCGCGGTCGATGACAGTTGGGCGGCGATGCACTGGCTCGCGGCGCACGCCGACACGCTCGGCCTGGACGGCCGGCGACTCGCGGTGGGCGGCGACAGCGCCGGCGGCACGCTGGCCGCGACCTGCGCGCTGCGGGCACGCGACAGCGGACTGGCGCTCGCCTTGCAACTGCTGATCACGCCGGGCACGGCGGCGTCGGCCGACACGCCCTCGCACGAGACCTTCGCGAACGGCTATCTGCTGGACGAGTTCCTGCGCGACGGGACGAACAAGCGGACG
>CAZVNC010000008.1:0-15426 GCA_964628305.1 uncultured Ideonella sp. | reverse complement strand
ACCAGCATCGCCTGGTTCTTCGACCACTACGTCGATCACGCACAACGCAGCGACTGGCGCTTTGCGCCGCTGAATGCCGACGACTTCGAAGGCGTCGCCCCGGCCTGCATCGTGCTCGCCGAATGCGACCCGCTGGTCGACGAGGGCCTCGCCTATGGCGACAGCCTGCGCGCCGCGGGCGTGGCGGTGCAACTCGAACTCGTGCGCGGCGTGACGCACGACTTTATCAAGATGGGCCGCGCGATCTCCGCCGCCCGCACGGCGCAGGCGGCCTGTGCCGAGGCATTGAGAATGGCACTCGCTCCATGAAGCGCGGCGGCTTCCGGTTTCACTGTTGGCTACGCGTGCGCTGGGCCGGGATCGACGCCCAGAAGATCGTCTTCGACGGCCACGGCCTGATGTACTTCGGCACTGCGATCCGCAGGCTACCGGCGCGCGTTCGGGCGGCCATCAGCGCGAACGATGGAGGCCCTCGGCGCTGACCTCCAGGTGCGCAAGGCAACGCCCAAGCAGCACGCGTCGGCACGCCACGACGACATACTGGTCGTCGGCATGCGCTGTGCGCGCGTCGGCGAGTCATCGATCGTGTTCGAAGGCGGAGTCTTCCGTGACGAGCATCTGCTCGTCAGCGGCAAACTCGCCCACGTCGTCGCCGGCGCGTCGACGCAGACTTCGCGGTTGGCGGCGCACGCCTTGCGTGCGGTCTTCGACGCCATCGCCGGCGGGTCGGATTCGAGCTTCGGTCGGCAACGGCGGCTCGGGGTACTGGCGGCGCTGCGTCGGCGCAAAGCTCTCCGCATGGTTCAGGTAGGTCGTCAATCGACGGCGCCAGCTTCGATCGGAATCGCATACGGCATCTCAACGCGCTGCAGCGCCGGGCCAGCGGCGCTGCCCAGCCGAAGCTCGCCCTCGAGCGCGGCGAGCCTGACTTCGACCAGCGCGAGCGAGCGGGCCGCAATGCCCGCGGGCTGCGCAGCGGTGTTCACGACGACCCCCGCAGGCTGACCCGGATCGTCGCTTTGAAACACCTCCTGGCCGGCGCGTGCCGGTGCGTCGAGTTCGAACAGCACGCTGCGCCGCTTGACGCTGCCGCGGTACTGGCTGCGGGCGACGACCTCCTGCCCCGGGTAGCAGCCCTTGCGGAAATCGACGCCGCCGAGCAATTCATAGTTGAGCATCTGCGGAACGAAGCGCTCGACGGTCGCCGCCTCGATGCGCGCAATGCCGCTGCGCACTTCGAGCCAGCGCCAGACGTCCGGTGCGCAGGCCGGCAAGTCGGGCGCCTGCGTCGCCGCACAAAGAACGCGCGCGTGACCCGCAGCCGAAGGCAAGCTGATCGCGGCGAGGCCATCGCGCCCGCGCCAGGACCAGGGTGCGGGCGGCGCGGCATCGCCCAGCCAGGACATCGCGCGCGCACCGACGAGTCCGTAGAGCGGCAACTCCGCGCTGGCGTCGCTCAACACGCACTTCGCTCGCAGGACGAACATCCGCAGCCGCTTCAGCGTCGCCGGCAGCAGGTCGGCACTGCACGCGAGCAGGATGTCGCCGCTCGCGTCGCGCCACAGCATGAAGCTTGCCAGCAAGCGGCCCTTGGGCGAGCAGTAGCCGGCCAGCCGCACCTCACCGGCGCCGAGCTTGGCGACATCGCTCGTCAACTGCGAGTGCAGAAAGCTTGCCGCGTCGGGGCCGCTGGCGCGGATCAAGCCCCAGTCATCGAGCCGGCAAACACCTTCGAAGGCAACGGTCTGATTCATGCGCCGATTATGATCAGCGACCATGTTCATGGCCTTTGCAGGGATACGCCGGCCACGGCGCCGCGCGCGGTAGCCATGAGTCTTGCGCGGCGCGACGGCGGATCGAGGGCGCGCGCATGAAGGTTCGGCGTGCGGCCGTCCTCGGCGTTCTCGCCGTCGTGCTGCTGCTCGCAGCCGCGCTCGCCGCTGCCGCCGCCTGGTGGCTGCAACGCCCGCTGCCGCTCGCGAGCGACCGCGTCGAATTGTCGATCGAGGCCGGCTCGACACCGCGCCAGATTGCGAACGCCTGGGTTGCTGCCGGCATCCAGACTTCGCCGTGGCTGCTCTATGAATGGTTTCGCTGGTCGGGGCAGGCACGCCGCATTCGCGCCGGCAGCTACGAGATCGACCGCCAGGTCTCGCCGCGGCAATTGCTTCGGAAGATGGTCCTGGGCGACGAGACGCTCGCCACGGTGCGCATCATCGAAGGCTGGAACTTCCGCCAACTGCGTGCCGAACTGGCGCGCGCCGAGGCGCTCAGGCCGACGACCGCCACGCTCAGTGATGCCGAAGTGATGGCGCTGCTCGGCGCACCCGCGCTGTCGCCCGAGGGCCGCTTCTTCCCCGACACCTACGCCTACAGCAAGGGCAGCACCGATCTTGCGGTCCTCCAGCGTGCCTATCACGCGATGCAGCAGCGGCTCGGCGCGGCGTGGGAATCGCGCGCGACGGATACGCCGCTGCGCAGCGCCGACGAAGCGCTGACGCTCGCGTCGATCGTCGAGAAGGAGACCGGTGTGGCGACCGATCGGCCCAAGGTTGCCGGCGTCTTCACGAACCGCCTGCGCCTCGGGATGCCGTTGCAGACCGACCCGAGCGTGATCTACGGCCTCGGGACGCAGTTCGACGGCAATCTGCGCAAGCGCGACCTGCAGGCCGATACGCCGTACAACACCTACACGCGCGCCGGTCTGCCGCCGACGCCGATCGCTATGCCAGGCAAGGCGTCGCTCGAAGCCGCGGTCCGGCCCGAGGCGACGAAGGCGCTCTACTTCGTCGCCCGCGGCGACGGCAGCAGCGAGTTCAGTGAGACGCTGCCTGCGCATAATCGGGCCGTGAACCAATACCAGCGCGGCAAGTGAAGCCGGGGCGCTTCATCACCTTCGAAGGCATCGACGGGGCCGGCAAATCGAGCCACCTGCAAGTCGTTGCGGAGCACCTGCGCCGCGGCGGCGGCGAACTCGTGATCACGCGCGAGCCGGGCGGAACTTTGCTTGCCGAGCAACTGCGCGAGCTCGTCCTTCATTCGACGATGGATGCGCTGACCGAGGCGTTGCTTGTCTTTGCGGCGCGGCGCGACCACATCCAGCAAGTCATCGCCCCGGCTCTGGCGCGAGGCGTGTGCGTGTTGTGCGATCGCTTCACTGACGCGACCTTTGCGTATCAGGGGGGAGGGCGCGGGTTCGATCTCGCGGTGCTGACGCGGCTCGAAGATTGGGTGCAGCAGGGCCTGCAGCCCGAGCTGACGCTGTGGTTCGACCTGCCGGCCTCTGTCGCCGCCGGGCGGCGAAGCGCGGTGCGTGCGCCGGACCGCTTCGAGCGTCAGGACGAGGCCTTCTTCGAGCGCGTGAGCGCGGGCTATCGGCAGCGAGCAGCGGCCAACCCGGATCGCTTCGTGCGAATCGACGCGCAACGATCGCCCGAAGTGGTGGCGGCGCAGATCACAAACGTCCTTGCGGCGCGCGGGCTGTGAAGGGCGCCGCCGATTCCTCCGACGCGCCGCGCGCAGCCGCGCCCGGCGTCCTGCCGTGGCTGGCGGGCCCGCTGGCCAACGCGCTGCGCCACCAGCGCGGCCATGCGCTGCTGGTGCAGGGCGCGCAGGGGGCAGGGCAGTTCGAGTTCGCAATCGCCCTCGCGCGCGCCTGGCTGTGCGAGTCTCCCGCCGCCGAGCGGCCCGAGGGCCTCGCCTGCGGGCATTGCGAAAGCTGCCGACTCGTCGCCGCCGACCAGATTCATCCCGACCTGCGCGTCCTGTTGCCCGAGGCGCAGCACCTGACGCTCGGCTGGCAGCAGCCTGGCGACTTGCCCGACGGCGGCGACGCCAAGAAGAAGCCAAGCGAGTGGATATCGATCAAGCAGGTGCGCGCGGCGATCGAGTTCTCGACCCTGACGCGCGGGCGAGGGCGCTTGAAGGTGGTCGTCATCCACCCTGCCGAGCGCATGCAGCCGGCAGCGGCCAGCGCGTTGCTCAAGCTGCTCGAGGAGCCGCAGGGCGGCCAGCGTTTCGTGCTCGCATGCGGCGACGCGACTGCGCTGCTGCCGACGGTGCGCAGCCGCTGCCATTCGCTGACGCTGCCAGCGCCGGATCCGCTGCTCGCGGCGCGCTGGCTCACCGAGGCCGGATTGCCCGGCGCGGACACGCTGCTTGCGGCGAGCGGTGGCGCGCCGCTCGCCGCGCTCGAGCGGCACGCGCTCGGCCTCGACGCCTCGCTCTGGACGAGGCTGCCGGCGCTCGTCGCCGCAGGCGATGCGCAGCCGTTGCAGAAGTTGCCGCTGCCGCTCGCCATCGAGTCGCTGCACAAGCTCTGCCACGATGCGATGCTCTGCGCGTGTGGCGTGGCGCCGCGCTACTTTGCTGCCGGCAGCGTGCCTGCCGATGCCGCGCTCGCGCGCCTGGCCGATTGGGGCGACGTGCTGCGCCGTGCAACGCGCCACGCCGAGCATCCGTGGAAGGCCGAACTGCTCGTCGAGTCGCTGGTACTGCAAGGTCGGCGGGCCTTGGGCCGCCAGCGTGCGCCCGCAGGCAAAGACGATTCGGTACACTCGCGCCGATGAGCGAGACCCCCGGCCGCCCTCCCGCAGCAGCGCCCGCGAGCGGCGCGCGGCCGAGCGTGATCCAACTCGTGTTCCGCGAGAAGAGCGCGCTCTACGCGGCCTACATGCCGCTTCTGACCGATGGCGGCCTGTTCGTCCCCACGACGCGCGACTACCGGCTCGGCGAAGATATCTACCTGCTGCTGACGTTGCCGGACGACCCGCAGCGCTATCCCGTCGCGGGCAAGGTCGCCTGGCTGACGCCGGCCAATGCGTCGGGCGGGCGCACGCAGGGGGTCGGCGTGCGCTTCCCGGGTGACGAGAAGACCCGCCTCCTCAAGCTCAAGATCGAGGAGATCCTGGGCACGTCGATCTCGTCGTCGAAGCCGACGCAAACGATCTGAGCGCGCGCCAGCGGCGCACGCACGCCGCGGCCGCCTTCGCATGTACGTCGACTCGCACTGCCACCTGAGCTTTCCGGAACTTGCTTCGCGGATCGACGAAATCCGCGCCGCAATGGCGAAAGCCGATGTCGATCGGGCGCTGTGCATCTGCACCACGCTGGAGGAGTTTCCCGAGGTGCACGCGCTCGCGATGCGCTACGACAACTTCTGGGCCAGCGCGGGCGTGCATCCGGACAGCGAGGGTGTGCGCGAGCCGATGCTCGACGACCTCGTTGCGATGGCAGCAAAACCCCGCGTCGTGGCAATCGGCGAGACCGGCCTCGACTACTACCGCCTCGCCGGCCGCAGCGTGCGGGACATGGCGTGGCAGCGCGAGCGCTTTCGGGTACACATCCGAGCCGCGATCGCGACCGGCCTGCCGCTCGTCGTGCACACACGCAGCGCGTCGCAGGACACGTTGGCGATCCTGCGGGAAGAGGGCGCCGCCGCGGCCGGCGGCGTCTTTCACTGCTTCACCGAGACTATGGATGTGGCGCGGGCCGCACTGGACCTCGGATTCTTCATCTCGTTCTCCGGCATCCTGACGTTTCGCAACGCGACCGAACTACAAGATGTCGCCCGCTTCGTCCCCCTTGATCGTTGCCTGATCGAGACCGACAGCCCGTATCTGGCGCCGGTGCCGCACCGCGGGCGACTCAACAATCCGTCCTACGTCGCGCTCGTCGCCCGGCATCTGGCGATGCTGAAGGGCTGTCCGCTCGAGACCGTTGCCGAGACGAGCAGCGCCAATTTCGAGCGCCTGTTCAGCCGAGCCAAATGACGATCCGTAGTCCAGGGAAGCTTCAATGAAATGGTTTAAGAGTATCTTCTATCTGTTTGTTTTATTTACGACTTTGACGGCACTCGCCGGTTCGTACGAAGACTTCTTCGTTGCCGTGAAGCGCAACGATGGCGGCAGCGTGACCGAGTTGCTGCAGCGTGGTTTCGACCCCAACACACCGGATCCCTCGGGCAACATCGCGCTCGTGCTCGCGCTCCAGGCGGAGAACTTCGCGGTCGCCGAAGCACTGATGGCGCGCCCGGGCCTGAACGTCAATGCACTCAATCAGTCCGGCGAGTCGGCGTTGATGATGGCGGCACTGCGTGGCAACCTGGCCTGGTGCGAGCGACTGCTGGCGCGCGGCGCGAGCATCAACAAGCCTGGCTGGACTGCGCTTCACTACGCAGCGGCAGGTCCCGAACCCAAGGTCGTGAAGCTGCTGCTCGATCGCGGCGCCGTGGTGGACGCCGAATCGCCCGACAAGACGACGCCGCTGATGATGGCGGCGCGATACGGTCCGGAAGAAGGCGTCACGCTGCTGCTGGCGCATGGCGCCGACCCGAAGCGGACCAACGCCAGAAACATGAATGCCGCCGATTTCGCCCGCGGCGGCGGGCGCGAGTGGCTCGCGCAGCGACTGTCCAAGTGAGAGAGCCATCTGCCGCAGATCGGGCCAGCGTGACGCAATGGCGATGTCAGCGTTTGGCTGACGGTGCGTATGGGGCAAGGATGACTCGCGTTGCGCGTCAAGTCGGCTAAAGTGAACCGGTGTCGAAACGCAAGCTTTGCCCAGGAGCGCAACATGCAAGAGCCCAGGTCGATAGCCAATCCGTTCGAACTGATGATGAACCCGGAGGCGGTGCTGCAGGCGATCGCCCGATCAGATCGACTCGAGCGCCTGCAGCGCCGAATCTGCCGGCCGCTCGACAAGCCGGTCATCGCACACAGCAGTTCGAACAGCGACACGAGCGACGGCACGACCAAGGCCCGAACAGATTCCGAGCCCGACGCGGACGAGCAAGATATTTGATGTAACACATCAAGTTAATTACCTAAGCGACTGAAGTTAAACAAGAATACCGCTGAACTTCCAGTTCCTCTCTGGCCTTGATGCGGCCCATTCTTGATCGCGCGGATGCCGTGAGGCGATGCGGGAGCGAGTCCGTCCGAACCTGACGACCTCGAGACCCGGAGTGCGAAGTGCTGAGGTCGGGCCTCCGACGTCGGCCGGTCTGACCTTCATGACTTTCGGCCGTATTCGGATGTCGGTCATTGGTCGGCAGGATGGGGGTTTCCGAGGTCGTCCAGCATCGATTGCCAAATTGGCAGACTCTGCGGCGCCAGGCGCAGGCTGTAGGGGCTGAACTTCACAGGCGAGAGCCCTCCCGAATTCTGTCTGATACTTGCGACAATGTATATTATGTAAAGTCACAACGACACATGTCGCAACCTGGCCCAAGGCCCAATGCCAGAGGTCGGACGCACGGTCCGAGGTTCAAGGGGTCGAACGCGAGCCGCCCTGCCCGCAGTCAGCACGTAACCGCTTGACCTTTGCTCGCCGCGCGCAGCGCCGCGCCGATCGCGTCGGCAAGTTGTGAGATCGCCTGCTGCTGCGCCCGCGCAAGGTCGACGTAATCAAGCCCGGTGACCGGATTCGAGACGTTGACGTGGCAACCGATGGCAGCCGCGCCTCCGCGAAGCGACCAGTCGGCTGCGAGTCGGGCGTCGCGGCCGGGCATCAAGTCGAAGCGCTGAACGTCGATGCGGATGCGCCATCGCGGGGCGTCCGCTACTGACGCCGGCGCGCGCGGCGGTCCGAAGGACTGGGTCAGACGTTCGACCACCGCGCCGTGGATCTCGTCGCCAAGGGGTGCGATCCAGCGCTCCTGCTCGAGAACGGCAAGGCTGCCGTCGGGCTTGCGAACCACCCATTGCGGCTGGTCGATCTGCGCCGGGATGGCCACCGGCAGCACGTCCCAGTCCAGCCCGGCTGCGGCGGGTGCGCGGTCGCTTGCCGTCGGCGGCGGCATCAATGTGTAGTAGTGCGTTGTCGGCGGCGAACCGCAGCCTGTCCCGAGCGCCGACAGGACCGCCAGCGCTGCGGCTGCCCGGACGATGCGCCGGCAAGTGGGAATGACGGCTTGGATCATTTTCCGTTCTCGCTGCTCAGGCTGGCTGGATCGGGGTCGGCCGGCTTGCCGCGCAGCAATGCCTCGGGATGGCGCTGAAGATAGTCAGCCAGCACGCGCAGCGCCTGCGCGGCGCGCCGCATCTCGACCAAGGCCTGGTTCACGTTCTGCTGCAGCGGCGCCTCGGACTGCGTGACGTTGCGGTCGAGGTTGGCAAGGGTCGCCTGCGCCGAGCTGAGCGTCTTCTGGACATCGACGAGCGCACGCTGCGCCTCGGGAGTGAGCAGCTTGATCGTGCCGCTGGCGCTCGCCAGCATGTCCTTCAAGCCGTCGCTTGCCGCGCCCGCCCGTTGCAGTGTGGACTGAAGCTCCTTGCCGATCTCGTCGAACCTGATCTTGCCGAGGCGGGCGACGATCTCGGCAAGCTGCGGCTGCAAGTCGGCGAGCGTGCCGCGAATGCTCGGGATCGTCGGCGGCTCCGCGCTGGCATCGAGCGTCGCCTTCTCCACCTTGTTCGGAAAGTCCAGCGCGACATAGAGCTGCCCGGTGAGCAGATTGCCGGTGCGCACCTGCGCGCGCATGCCGGCGTCGACGAGGCGTTTGAGAAAGAGCGCGTCGGCCCGCTTTTCGGCATCCGCGGCGACCTTGAAGTTGCTGCGCACCGCGCCCAGGCGCTCCAGGTACAGATCGGCGGTCACTTCGACCGGGAACTTGTCGCTTCCCACCTGATTCATCAGCCGCACACTGCGCACCTTGCCGATCTGAATGCCGAGCATGTCCACCGGCGCACCGACGACCAGCCCGCGCTGTGCCTGTTCGAACACCATCCGCACGCGCTGCGCCGGACCGTCGGGCGGCGCGAGTGCGGCTTTGCGTGTCGAGAAGAGATCGAAGCGGCTCTCTGCGTCGGCCGGTTCGGCCCGGCCCTCGCCTTCCACGTTGGCAAACGCCACGCCGCCGGCGATGAGCGAGATGAGGGACTCGGTATTGAGCTGAAAGCCGTTCGCATCGAGTGTCACGTCGACACCGCTCGCATTCCAGAAGCGCGACCGGGTCGTCACGAGTTTCTCGTTCGGCGCTTCGATCAGCACCTGGACGTCGAGCGCGTCGCGCACCGCATCGAGCGCGAAGCCGACGACGCGGCCGACGCGTGCACGGCGGTAGTACACCGGCGAGCCGACATCGAGTGACCCGAGCTCTTCGGCATCGAGGTGGAAGATCCGCCCCGGCTCGTCGCGCAGCACGAGCGGCGGCGCCTCGAGGCCGGTAAATTGGCTCCGGCTTTCGTCCGAAGCGCCGGCGTCGACACCGATGTAGGAGCCCGAGAAGAGCGTTCCGAGGCCGGTCACGCCGGCCAGGCCGACGCGCGGCTTGACGACCCAGAAGCGGGTATCGTCGACCGCCAAGCTCGCGGCGCTCTTGTCGAGCTTCACAGTCACCATCACCCTCTCCCGGTCCGGGCTCAGTGCGACCCGGCTGACCTTGCCGACCGCGACTTCCTTGAAACGCACCTCGGTGCGCCCGGGCTCGAGACCCTCGGCAGTGCGAAACGTGATCACGATCTCGGGGCCAACCGAGGTCAGCGCGCGTACCACCAGGATCAGGCCAACGACGAGAGCCGCGATCGGCACCAGCCAGACCAGCGACACACGCATCCGCTTGCGGCGCACGACCGTCATCTCCGGAACGCTGGCGCCGGGCTCCTGCGGCGTGTCGGTTGCTTCAGTCATCGGCGGGCCAGATCAGGCGGGGGTCGAAGCTCGACGAAGCGAGCATCGTCAGCACGACGACCGCGCCGAACGCGAGCAGCCCGGCGGACGGCTCGACGTTGGCAAGCGCGCCGAAGCGGACCATGCCCACGAGCAGGACAACGACGAACACGTCGAGCATCGACCAGTGGCCGACGGTTTCGAGCAGCCGGTACAGGCTCGCCCGCTCGATCTGGCGCCAGCGGGAGCGCCGCTGCGCGGTGGCGACGAGCAGCGCGAGCGCGAGGATCTTCAGGATCGGCACCGCGATGCTGGCGATGAAGACGATCGCCGACAGTTCCCACGACCCGGTCTTCCAGAGTTCGACGATACCGCCGAGGATGGTGTGCTGCTCGCGCCCGGAGACGAAGCTCGCGGTGCTCATGATCGGCAGCACGTTGGCCGGAATGTAGAGCACGGTGGCCGCAGTGATGTAGGCCGCGCAGCGCTGAAGGCTCTCGGGCTTGCTTGCATGGAGCGCGAATTGGCAGCGCGGGCAGCGCGCAGCGCCGCCGGCCGCTTCGCTCACGAGCCCGCAACACTCGCAGCTCAGCAGCCCGAGGGCGCGGCCGGTCGGCACGGGATCGGGCAAGATCCCCGCGCCCATCAGCGCAACTCCGACGCACGGCGCCACAGTCCGTGCAGGCCGGCGGCCTGGTTCGCGGCCAGAAGAAAGGTCAGCACGGCGTACGAAAAAATGCCGACGCCGAGAATCACGCCCGCAAGGTCAGCGCTCTTCACGATCGCGACCAGCGCGCCGAACAGGAACACCTCGACCATGCTCCAGTGCGTCACCCAGCGCAGCGCACGCATCGCGACGACAAAGCCGCGCGCGCGCACGCCGGCCGCGAGCGGCAACAGCACGTACAGGCGCAACAGGATGACGGCCAGCGGGAAGGCGAACGCGGTCGCACCCGCGAGCAGCGCAACCAGATGCTGCCCCGTCGCCCAGGTCGAGCTGATCGACTCGTAGAGCGTGACGGGCGATTGCACCCCGGCCAGGTTGAGCGTGACGATGTCGGACACGTTGCCGATGATGAAGACCAGCAGCGCCGCGACCGAGAGCGCCAACTGGCCGTCGACCGTGAGTGCATGCCCGCGCCCGAGCATGGAGCCGCAGCGCGCGCAGCGCGCGGTCTCGTTCGGCGCCAGCGCGCGCCGCTTGTAGACCGCGTCGCACTCGTCGCAGACGACGAGATCCGGGTGCGCGTGAGCGCTTGCCGCCAGATCCTCGCGATGATCGAAAAGACCGTAGCCGGTCAACAGGCGGCGGGTGGCAGCGTCCATGCGTCAGGTCTACGCCGCGCGCCGCGCACTGTCATCGTGTGATCGGGAACTCGCGGTATGCGGTGTGCGGTGCATGGGGTGCGAAGGGCGGCATGCGAGCTTGCATGGCTTGGGCCACGGCGTCAATCGGGATTGGCGTCGGCGCAACGCGGGGCCATCACTGCGCTGCGGGCTCGGTCCAGCCGCCACCCAGCACCTTGTAGAGAGTGACCTCGTTCTGGATCTTCGACAGTTGCACCTGCACGGCAGCGAGCTGGGTCGTGAACAGCGCCCGCTGCGCGTCGAGAACATCGAGAAAGCTCGTCACGCCATTGCGATAGCGCAGTTCGGCAAGCTGGAAGCGCAGCTCTTCGGCCTGCGCCTGGGCGCGCTGGGCCTGCAGCTGCGCGCCGAGCGTCGCGCGCGCCGCGAGTGCGTCGGCAACTTCGCGAAACGCGGTCTGGATCGACTTCTCGTACTGGGCGACGCCGATGTCGCGGGCCGCCTTGGCGCCGTCCAGATTGGCCTGGTTGCGCCCGCCGTCGAAGATCGGCTGCAGCAACTGGCCGGTGAACGACCAGGCCAGGGTGCCCGAATCGAACAGGCCGAGCAGGTCGCCGCTCGCAAAGCCCGTGCTTGCGGTCAGGCTGATGCGCGGGAAGAACGCGGCGCGTGCGGCGCCGATATTGGCATTGGCCGCGCGCAACTGTTGCTCGGCCTGGCGAATATCGGGCCGGTGGGTCAGCAGCTCCGACGGCAGCCCGGCCGGCAGCGTCGGGCCGACCTGCGTGCCCGCGAGCCTGGCATCGGGCGCGAGATCGAGCTTCACCGGAGTGCCCACCAGCAGCACGAGGGCGTTCTCGTCCTGCGCCCGCAGGCGCGTCAGCGCCGCCTGCGCAACGCGTGCGCCTTCGACGAGCGACCGCGCCTGCGCCATGTCGAGCTCGGACGCCACGCCGTTGTCGAACTTTAGCTGCGTAAGCTGCAGCGAGACCTCGCGCGTCTGGCTGGTACGCACCGCGAGCGCGAGTTGCTCGTTGTCGGCAAGCACGCTGTAGTAGGCGTTCGCGACTGCGGCAATGAGCGTGATCTGAGCCGAGCGGCGTGCCTCTTCGCTCGCCAAATAGAGATCGAGGGCGGCGTCGGACAGACTCTTGACGCGACCGAAGAAGTCGAGCTCGAACGACGCGAGCGACAAGCCGACGACGTAGGAAGCGGTGATGCTGCCATCTGGATTCGTGAGCCGATTCCCGATCGCGCCAAGGTTGACATTGGGCACCTGGTCGGCGCGCTGAATCTGGTAGATCGCCCTCGCCTGCTCGATGCTGGCGACCGCGACGCGCAGGTCGCGGTTATTCTGCAGTGCAAGCGCGATCAGGCTCTCGAGCCGCTCATCGTTGAAGAACTGCTGCCACGGGACATCCACCGCCGCGCGGTCGGCGGGGGTCGCGGCGATGGCGCCCGGCGCCAGTGCCGCTGACGCGGGAAGGCTCGGCGGTGCCGGGTAGCTGCCGGCAACCGGCAACGCGGGCCGCTCGTACTCCGGCGCGAGCGAAACGCAGCCGCCGAGTGCTGCGCCGGCCAGCGCGGCCAGCGCCGCGCGTCGAATGCGTGGGGCGGCTTGCATCATGGCGATCCCTCCTCGGCAACCGGCGGCTTGTCTGAGGGGTGACTGTAGAGCCGGCGCTGGCGTTCGCTGCCCTTGAAGCGGCTGCGAACGACGACGAAGAAGACCGGCACGAAGAAGATCGCGAGCAGCGTCGCGGTAAACATGCCGCCCATCACGCCGGTGCCGATCGCGCGCTGACTGGCCGAGCCGGCTCCGCTCGAGATCACGAGCGGCAGGACACCGAAGATGAAGGCGATCGACGTCATCAGGATCGGCCTGAACCGCAGGTGCGCGGCCTTCAGCGTGGCGTCGATCAGGCTCATGCCCTCGGCGTGCAGATCCTTCGCGAACTCGATGATCAGGATCGCGTTCTTCGCCGACAGGCCGATCACCGTGATCAGGCCGACCTTGAAGAAGATGTCGTTGGGCAGGCCGCGCATGTTGGCCGCGAGCACCGCGCCGAGCACGCCCAGCGGCACCGCGAGCAGCACGGCAAAGGGTATCGACCAGCTTTCGTACAGCGCCGCGAGGCACAGGAACACGGCGAGCATCGAGAACGCTAGCAGGATCATGGCGGTCGACCCCGACAGCCGCTCCTCGCGCGACAGGCCGGTCCACTCGAATGCGAAGCCGGGTGGCAGCTTGGCGGCAAGCGACTCCATCTCGTTCATCGCCTCGCCGGTGCTGAAGCCCGGCGCGGCGTCGCCCGCGATGCGCATCGTCGGGTAGCCGTTGTAGCGGATCTTCTGCATCGGACCGGTGACCCAGCGCGTCGTTGCGAACGCCGAAAGCGGGACGAGCTTGCCCAGATTGTTCTGCACGTTGAGTGCGAGCAGGTCTTCGCCCTGCATGCGATCGGGCGCGTCGGCCTGGACGACGACACGCTGCAGCCGCCCGGCGTTCGGAAAGTCGTTCACGTAGGCCGAACCGAGTGCCGTCGACAACACCGTGTTGACGCTTTCGAACGAGACGCCGAGCGCACTGGCCCGGTCGCGGTCGATGTCGATCTGCAACTGGGGCGCATCCTCCAGCCCGTCGGGGCGCACCCCGGCGAGCACCTTGCTCTGTGCCGCCATGCCCAGGAGCTGGTTGCGCGCCGCGAGCAGCGCCTCGTGGCCATTGCCGCCGCGATCCTGGAGCCGGAATGTGAAGCCCGTCGCGGTGCCGAGTTCGGGGATCGACGGCGGGCTGAGCGCGAAGATGAAGGCATCGCGCACTCCCGACAGGGCACCGAACGCGCGCCCCGCCAGCGCCTGCGCCGAATGTTCCGGCCCGGGCCGCTCGTCCCACGGCTTGAGGGTGATGAACGCCAGCGCCGCGTTCTGGCCGCTGCCCGAGAAGCTGAAGCCGAGCACGCTCACCATCTGGGCGACTTCGGGCTGCGCGAGCATGAAGCCCTCGACTTTCTCCATCACGGCGCGCGTGCGTTCCTGCGTCGCACCCGGCGGAAGCTGGACGTTGGCGATGATGTAGCCCTGATCCTCGTTCGGCAGGAACGATTCGGGCATGCGGTTGAAGAGGATCGCGACGACGGCGACGATGACGCCGAACAGCAGCACGAAGCGCGTCGTGCGCCTGAGCATTCGCGCGACCATGCTCTCGTAGCCATGCGTCGCGGCGAGGAAGCCGCGATTGAACCAGCCGAAGAAGCCGCGCTTGACGTGCTTGTGTCCGGCCTCGACCGGCTTCAGGAAGGTTGCGCACAGCGCAGGCGTCAGCGAGTTGGCGAGAAAGATCGAAAACAGCATCGAGCTCACCATGACGAGCGAGAACTGGCGATAGATGTTGCCCACCGAACCGCCGAAGAACGCCATCGGCAGGAACACCGAGACCAGGGTCACGGTGATGCCGACCAGCGCGGCGGTAATCTGCCCCATCGCCTTCTTCGTCGCCTCGCGCGGCGGCAGCCCTTCCTCGCTCATGATGCGCTCGACGTTCTCGACGACGACGATCGCGTCGTCCACCAGGATGCCGACCGCGAGCACCATCGCGAACATCGTCAGCACGTTGATCGAGAAGCCGAACACATACATCATGCCGAACGCGCCCAGCAAGGAAACCGGCACGACGACGGTCGGGATCAGCGTGTAGCGCAGGTTCTGCAGGAACAGGTACATCACGAGAAAGATCAGGACCACCGCCTCGGCGAGCGTCTGCACGACCTGGTTGATCGAGATCCTGACGAAGCGCGAGCTGTCGTACGGGATGTCCCACTTCACGCCGGGCGGGAAGTAGACCGCAAGCTCGTTCATGCGCTGGCGTATGAGCGTCGCCGTCTCGAGCGCGTTGCCGGTCGGCGAGAGCTGCACGCCGATGCCGGTCGATGGCTTGCCGTTCAGGCGCGCCGACGTGCCGTAGCTCTGGCCGCCGAGTTCGACGCGCGCCACATCGCGCAGCTTGACGCTCGAGCCGTCGGTGTTGGCGCGCAGCACGACGTTGCCGAACTGCTCGACCGAAGTGAGCTGGCCATTGACGACGACCGTGGCATAGATGCCTTGGCCGGGAACGTTGGGCAGATCGCCGATGCTGCCCGAAGCGACCTGGGCGTTCTGGGCCCGGATCGCGAGGTTCACGTCCGCCGCCGTGAGTCCGAAGCCGACCAGCTTGGCCGGGTCGATCCAGATCCGCATCGCGCGCTCGGTACCGAACAACTGGGCCTGACCGACGCCGCGCAGGCGCTGGATTTCGGGCAGCACGTTGCGTGATGCGAAGTCGCCGAGCGCGATCGGATCGTAGGCCGGGTTCTCGCTCGACAGGATCGTGAAGAGCAGGAAGTTGGAGCGCGCCTTGTCGACGCGCACGCCCTGCTGGATAACGGCCGACGGCAGGCGCGGCGCGGCGCGGCTGAGCCGGTTCTGAACGTCGACCTGCGCCAGGTTGGCATCGGTGCCGGCTTCGAAGGT